>JAFGHL010000039.1 GCA_016930155.1 Dehalococcoidia bacterium
CCGCTCAATGTCGGCGTCCAGCGTGCCGGGCGCTGCTTCCGGGCCGGGCTGCGATGTATCATGGTCCAGCGGAGTAAGCGAATTCTGCAGCTCCCAGGCCGGCACGTTCAGGGCATAAGTCTCAGCGGCGCGGCGTATCCCGGCGCCCGTATGGGCGCTATCGATCGGCAGGCAGGCCGCCGCAACTATCAGCGCAAGAGCCAGGCAGAGCAGGATTTTACGAGGAGCAAAGCGACTGAACACCCTGGACAATCCTTTATTTACCTTTTATATCGGAAACAGTCTTATTGTGCCTGAAAATCCTCACCCATCCAAATCCGGGACACGTTGCAACTAAGCATTTCCACCTAATTCTTATTACCTGTATATGCGCTTTTGCGCAAATTTAAATTAAGCGTCATGACGGATGCCTGCGTGCTTTGCGCATGTTAAATTAGTAGCGTAAGGAAAAGAAATTGATAAACAACAAAGGAGGAAACGACAATGGCTGAAATAATGGAAAAGGTCCAGAACGAACAAACGGCACAGGGAGCGGAATTCAATTTCTGGGCTGACAAACAGCCCTGCTGGGAGAAGTGCCATTGTCCCGAGATGATAAAGGCGGAGTGCCCGGCCACCAAGTACCAGTTCCTCCCCTGCTGGGAGATCGAGGGCACGTACTGCAAGCTGGACGATCGCGGGGCAACCGGCAAGGACACCAGCATCTGCGAGGTCTGCCGGGTCTACAAGAAATACGGAAACGGCGAGCCCATCCGCATCAAGCTCCACGGCAAGGGCATGGACACTCAGCTCAAATCCCTGGAAAAAATAGCTCGCTGATAGCTCCGTCCCTAAGTACCCCTACAGGCCGGCCTTTTTAAAAGGCCGGCCTTTCTCCTTGCAAGCATGTGTTCCGGGCAAATGTGACTTTAATTACTTTCGCACAATGAAAAGTTGCTATAATGTGCTGAACGGAGAGGAGGGTGCACATGAGAGACGGGCAAAAGGCGATTGTCGAGGCGCTCAAGTATGCTCTGCGCATGGAACTGGACGGGGAAAAATTCTATAAGCTGGCGGCGCAAGAGAGCACCAACAGGGTGGGGCAGGAGCTCTACGCATGGCTGGCGGGCCAGGAGGCGATTCATTACAAGCGTTTCGAAGAGCTCTATGCAGCCGTCACATCAGAGAAGGGCTGGCCGTCTTCAGCCGTCCAGCCGCCCAAACCGGTCAAACCGGGTACGATCTTCTCACGCCTGATCAAAGAGTCGGCCAAACCCACAGGCGCCAAAGCTGAGATAGTCTCCGCCGACAAGGCCATCGAGCTGGAGCTGAAGTCCCGCGACTACTACAGGGAGAGGGCGGATAAAGCCTCTTCCAACGTCGAAAAGAGTTTTTTCAAGTCCCTTTCCGCCGAGGAGCAGGGGCACTACCTGGCGCTGGTCGATTACAAGGAATATATCAGCGATCCCACCGGCTGGTTCACGCGCACGGAACACCATCTGCTGGACGGCGCGTGACGGCTTAATCTCGGGGAGGTGAAACAGACAGCATGAACTCAAAGGCACTGCATTCTCTGACCTACGGCCTGTTCGTCGTGTCGTCCTTCAAGGGTGACAGGATCAACGGACAGATCGCCAACACGGTCATCCAGGTATGCTCTGAACCCCAGGTCATACAGGCAGTGATCAACCGCAGCAATCTCACGCACGAATATATCTCCGCCAGCAAGGTTTTCACGGCATCCATACTCGCCAGGGAAACGCCGCTCAGCTTCATTGGAGGCTTCGGATTCAAGAGCGGCCGCGACGTCGACAAGTTCTCCGGAGTCGGATACAAAACCGGGCAGAGCGGCGCTCCCGTAGTGCTGGACAACTCCCTGGCATATATCGAGGCAAAGGTGATATCACAGCTCGACGTCCACACTCACACCATCTTCGTGGGCCTGATTACGGACGCCGATGTCATCAAAGAAGGCGAGCCTATCACCTACGCGTATTACCAGCAGGTCAAACGGGGCACCACACCCAAAACGGCGCCGAGCTTTATTGCGGATAAAAAGGAGGATAAAGCGACCATGGATAAATATGAATGCAGCGTTTGCGGTTATATCTACGATCCCGAGAAAGGCGACCCGGACGGAGGAATCAAGCCCGGCACCAGGTTCGAAGACATACCCGACGACTGGACCTGCCCCGTATGCGGAGCGGAAAAGAGCCAGTTTAAAAAGCTGTAAGAGGAGGTTGGTATGAAAAGGCCTCAAATCAAGCCCGGCATCGATCCGGTCGGCGCCATAGACTGGGACCGCCGCCTGTTCGACTCGCTGATACCGCTACCGGACGGCACGAGCTACAACTCCTACCTGGTGCGCGGCAGCCGCAAGACCGCGCTGGTGGACACGGTCGATCCCAATATGGACACGGTGCTCACAGACAACCTGGACGACCTCAAGGTCGAACAGATCGATTACGTCATCTGCAACCACGCCGAGCAGGACCATGCCGGCAGCATTCCCCTGATCCTGGATTTATATCCGGAGGCCAGGGTTGTCTGCACACCCAAATGCAAGGGCATGCTGATCGACCTGCTCCACCTGGACGAGGGCGCCGTAACGACGGTCAACGACGGCGAGACGCTGTCGCTGGGCAATAAGACACTTGAGTTCATCCATGCGCCCTGGGTGCACTGGCCGGAGACCATGGTCTGCTACCTGCGCGAGGATAAAGTACTTTTCTCCTGCGACTTCTTCGGCTCGCACCTGGCGCAGTCCGCCCTCTACGTCCAGGACGAAGGCCAGGTATACGAGTCCGCCAAGAGATATTTCGGCGAGATAATGATGCCGTTCAGGACCAATATCAAGAAGAACATGGAGCGTCTCAAGGGCTACGACATCGACATCATCGCTCCCAGCCACGGACCGGTCTATGACAGGCCGGAGTTCATACTGGAATGCTACAAGCACTGGGTTTACGACGAGCCCGCCAATATGGTGCTGCTGCCGTATGTCTCCATGCACGGCAGCACCAAAGACATGGTGGACCACATGGTGGGGGCATTGATCGAGCGGGGCGTAAACGTCAGGCAATTCGACCTGACGGTGGCCGATCCCGGCAAAATAGCCATCGCCCTGGTGGACTCGGCGACACTGGTACTGGGCACCTGCACGGTGCTGGGCGGAGCGCACCCGCTGGCTGCCAATATCGTTTTCCTGGCCAACGCGCTGCGTCCCAACCTGAAATTCGCCACCATTATCGGCTCATTCGGCTGGGGCAGCCGCACCATAGAACAGCTCACGGGCATGCTGACCAATATCAAACCTGAAGTACTGCCGCCAGTTTATATCAAGGGCAGCCCGTCCGAAGGCGATTTCGCCGCCCTGGATGCGCTGGCTGAAACTATTGCGCAAAAGCACCGTGATAACGGCTACAAATAAAAACGAACAGGAGAACCGGCCATGACTTACTGGATGTGCGAAAAATGCAATTTCGTTGTAGAGGCGGCCAGGCCACCCGACCCCTGCCCCAGTTGCCTGGTCAAATGCGCCTTCAGCGACGTCACCTGCTACACACCCGAGTGCGGCGGCCAGGGTACGATGGATTCCAGGCTGGTGGCCCAGCGCGCCATCAAGCGGGAGAAGCCGGGGAAGATCGTCCATTTCAGCGACCTGGCCAGAGGACGCACCTCGGAGGGCAAGGAGAAACACATACCGGTCATAGAGCTGATGAGAGGCCAGGGCAAGATGGGCAAGGACCTGGTGGAGATCGCCGTCGGCAGGGAGGCGTCCCATCCCAATACGGCGGATCACTATATAGTCTGGATACAGGCTTTCGGCGTTAAAAAAGAAGGACATATCCTCGACCTGGGAAGAGAGATCTTCAAACCTGAAAAAGGCAGGCCGGTGTATGCCTTTGAGATCAACTCATCCGAGTTCACACATCTCTTCTCCTTCAGCTACTGCACCCAGCACGGCGTCTGGGAACAACACCTGGAGCTGTAATGCCCGGGAATGACAATCCGGCAACGGTGAAAACCACTTTCTCCGTGAGCGGGATGTCCTGCGCGTCCTGCGTCTCCCGCGTCGAGAAGTCCCTGCAGAATTTGCCGGGCGTGGTTTCCGTAAGCGTAAACCTGGCGTCCAGCAGGGCGGTGGTAGAGCATACAGTGGAAGCCGACACATCCGCCCTGCTGCGCGCCGTAACCGACGCTGGCTACGGGATCGAGGTGGTGACGGCGGAGGAAGGCAGGGAGGACGCGGCGTCTCTGCGCGAGATGTCGCAGCTCAGGACACAGTTCATCTTTTCGTTATGTACGGCCGCCGTGGTTATGCTGCTGAGCATGACCGACCTGCTCAACTTCGGCTGGAAGCCTTATCTGTTATGGGCGCTGGCCACGCCCGTTCAGTTCTGGGCCGGCCTGCGATTCTACAGGGGCGCCTGGGGCGCGCTCAAGCACGGCGCGGCGGACATGAATACGCTGATAGCCGTGGGCACATCGGCGGCCTACCTGTACAGCGCGGCGGTGGTGCTCTTCCCGCATTTCTTCGCCGCAGCCGGCATGGGACACGGCCTGTACTTCGATACTTCCTCCATGATCATAGCGCTGATATTGATGGGACGCTTTCTGGAGTCGCGCGCCCGCGGACAGACCTCCGAGGCCATTAAAAAACTGATCGGCCTGCGTCCCAATACAGCCAACGCCGTACGGGACGGTAAAGAGGTGGAGGTGCCGGTGGAGCAGGTGGCGGTGGGTGAGATTTTACTGGTAAAGCCGGGCGAGAAGGTGCCGGTGGACGGCGTCGTCAGCGAAGGCTATTCGGCGGTGGACGAGTCCATGTTTACCGGCGAGAGCATGCCCGTGGAAAAGAAGCAGGGGGACAGCGTGACCGGCGCGACGCTCAACCTGACGGGCAGCTTCAAATTCAGGGTTACCAGGGTAGGCCGGGACACCGTGCTCTCCCGCATCATCAGGCTGGTCGACGAGGCACAGGGGAGCAAGGCGCCCATCCAGAGGATGGCGGATATAATAGCAGGCTATTTCGTGCCCGCGGTTATCGCCATCGCTTTTATCACCTTTTTCATCTGGCTGATCATCGGGCCGCAGCCCTCTTTCGTCTACGCCCTGCTAAATTTCGTGGCTGTTCTGATTATCGCCTGCCCCTGCGCGCTGGGCCTGGCCACACCCACTGCCATCATAGTGGGCACGGGCAAGGGCGCCCAATACGGGATACTCATCAAAAACGGGGAGGCGCTGGAGCGCACGCAAAGCATAACCACGGTTATGCTGGATAAGACCGGCACACTGACGCAGGGACGCCCCCTGCTGACCGATATAAAGGCCTTCCCTCCCTTTTCGCAGGACGAGGCACTGCGGCTGGCGGCGGCTGCAGAACGCAACTCCGAACATCCGCTGGCGCTGACGATTGTAAGTTTCGTCCGGGAAAAGGGGCTGGATGCGCCGGCCCCTTCGACCTTCCGGGCGCTCCCCGGTCTGGGCATCGACGCAGGCGTGGAAGGCCGTTCGATTACACTCGGAAACAGCACATTGATGCGGGAAAGGGGCATCGATACCGGAGCTGCGGACAAGGAGGCGGAAGTGCTGTGGAACCAGGGAAAAACCGTGCTCTTCCTCAGCGTCGACAACAGGATAGCGGCGGTGCTGGCTCTGGCGGACACTCTCAAGCCTGAAGCAGCGGCGTCCGTATCCGCTTTGAAAAACATGGGATTTCGCGTTGTGATGCTGACAGGCGACAACGCGCGTGCGGCCGGGTACATCGCAGCACAGGCCGGCATAGACGGCGTGATCGCCGACGTGCTGCCTGAAAACAAGTCGTCCGAAGTGATAAAATTACAGAAGGAAGGACAGGTGGTGGCGATGGTCGGGGACGGCATCAACGATGCTCCTGCGCTGGCCCAGGCCGACATCGGCATCGCCATGGGCACGGGCACGGACGTGGCAATGGAGACGGGCGATATCACACTCATGAGGGGGGACCTCAGCGGCATCGTTACAGCCATCTCGCTGAGCCGACAAACTGTGAAAACGATCAAGCAGAACCTGTTCTGGGCATTCGCCTACAACGTCATACTCATACCGGTTGCGGCCGGCATACTCTATCCCTTTTTCTCCGCGGGCAACGTCCCGCCGGGGCTGCAGTTCATCTTCGGACGCTACGGTTTTCTCAATCCCATGCTGGCCGCGCTGGCCATGGCCGCCAGTTCGGTCACGGTGGTATCCAATTCGCTCAGGCTGAGAGGATTCAAACCGGTTGCGCTTACGGCGGAGAAATGATGACTTACGTCACATCCTGAGTTGATTAAAATCTGATAACATGCCGTAAATCATCGTTGACGCATATAAATAAAGGAGGTTGAGTTGAATAAATCACAGATCGTCGCATTGCTCAATAAGGACATCGAGGGAGAACATGCCGCCATCATCCAGTACCTGGCCCATGCCTATGCCATGGGCGAGGGCGAGCTGGCCTGTGAGATCGAGGCCATAGCGCGCGAGGAGATGCGCCACCTGGACTGGCTGGCCGAGGCTGTGACAGATCTGGGAGGCACGCCCAGCTTCACGAGGGGCAAGATGCGCCAGGGCGGCAAGACCGTGACCGCCTGGATGAAAAACGACGTGCTGGCCGAGGAGGATGCAATTAAGATGTACCGCGACCACATCCGCCTGATCAAGGACGTTAAGATCAAGCGGCTGCTGGAGCGCATACTCTCCGACGAAATGTCGCACCACGGTGACTTCGTGGGCTTCGTCAAAGAGGCCGCCGAAGAGAAGCTGAAGGACCTGCGCGGCGAGCGCAAAGACAAGCTGACTCGCGTGCTGGACTGGGGCATAGAGCACGAGTACACCGTCATTCTTCAATACCTGCTGCATTCCTATGCGGCGCCCAACGAGAAGATGCGCAACGAGCTGCAGGACCAGGCCATCAACGAGATGCAGCATATGGGCTGGCTGGCCGAGAAAATGGTCGGCAGGGGCGGCCATCCCCACATGGAGCACACTAAAATCGAGAGGCCAAAAACGGTCGCTAAAATGCTGGATGCCGACATCAAAATCGAGAAACAGGTCGCGTCCGCCTACGATAAGGCGGCAAAGGAGATCGACGACAGGAAGGTCAGGAAGCTGCTGACCAGGATCCGCGACCACGAGCTCTACCACATTAAAGTATTCAACGACCTGAAAAAGACGCTCTGATAATAAGGAGGATCTATCATGGCATATGAAGCGAAGGATTACGCGAAACTGCTGGGCATGGAGGGATTCAGCGACGTTCTGCTGAACAACCATTTCACGCTCTACAAAGGCTATGTGGCCAACACCAACAAGCTGTTCGACGGCCTGTCGGGAATGCTTAAAGACGGCAAGGCCGCGACTCCCGAGTACGCCGAGCTTAAGAGAAGGATGGGCTGGGAGTTTAACGGCATGCGGCTGCACGAATATTACTTCGAAAACCTGGGCGGCAAAGGCGCGCTCAACCAGGACGGCAAGCTGGGCAAGCTGCTGGCCGCCGGCTTCGGCAGCTACGAAGCCTGGATGCAGGACCTCAAAGGCACGGCCACTATGCGCGGAATCGGCTGGACCGTCCTCTACCAGGACGTTATAGGCGGCAAACTTTTCAACCAGTGGATCAACGAGCATGACTTCGGCCACCCGGCAGGCTGCCAGCCGCTGCTCGTGCTGGATGTCTTCGAGCACGCGTTCATCACCGACTACGGACTCAAGCGGGCGGACTACATCGAGGCCTTCCTCAAAAACATCGACTGGAAGGCCGTCGAATCGCATCTGCGCTGAACGTGACACAATAAATAGATTCACGGTTTACGTAATCATGTTTAAATCCGATGTACTCGGAGCAATCAATCTGGCGCTGCTGACACTGCTGGCCGGCTGCGCGGGCAGCGCTTCTTCCGGCAGCAGGGACCTGTCTGCGGTGCAGATAACGGAATACCAGGGGGAGCGCCTGTCCGACCTGGGCGATTTCCAAGAGAATTCGATCAAAGGCCCCCAGCGTGTCGATATCGGCTCCTACAGGCTGCGGGTCACCGGCCTGGTGGATAAACCTCTCGCCTACTCATACTCCAAAGTGCTGTCCGCGCACAAAAGCTACACCAAGCTGGTTACGCTGGATTGCGTGGATGGCTGGGCGGTCAAGATACTGTGGGAGGGCGTGCTGGTGGCCGACATCACCGACCGGGCCGGCATACTGCCCGCTGCCAACACCGTCATCTTCCACGCGCACGACGGCTACACCACCTCTCTCCCCCTGGCATACGTCATGGATAAAAACATCATGCTGGCCTATAAAATCAACGGCGTGGAACTGCCGCCCGATCGTGGTTTCCCCTTTCAGCTGGTGGCTGAAGACAAGTGGGGATATAAGTGGATCAAATGGGTGACCGAAATTGAGCTATCGGACGATCCGAACTATAAAGGCTACTGGGAAAGGGCGGGCTACTCCAACGACGCCGACCTCGATAAGCCCTTCTTCGACAGATGATCCGGAATAAGGTAACCGGGACTTAAGCGTGCTTCCTGCTGACGGTCAGAGAGAGTCCCTCTATATCCGTAACCGTGACTTCCTCACCGACCTTCAGCTCTCCATCCGGGCAGGATGCCTTCCACAACTCCCCCTGCACCTTGATAAAAATCTCGGGCTGGACCGTCTCCACCGTTCCGATGCTTCCCACGATGGCTTCAGGGCCTGTCACGTCCCCGTACAGCACGGTGGGGTGCCCGATGCGGTACATGACACAGGCATACACCGTGAAACAGGCCAGCACGGCTACCACACCCCAGACAGGCACCTGCACGCCGAAGGCGGGCATTACCCACAACAGCAGCGCGGCCAGGGCCAGCTCTTCGATGGCGGTGCTGATCAGTGAATAAATGGTGTGCCAGCGGCCGGATCTGCGTTTTCTCAACTGCTCCCCGGCTGCCATAAGCTAATCATCGAACATCGCCACCACGCGCGCCCAGCCGGCGCTGCCGCCGGTCAGCCTGACCGGAAAGCAGGCCACTTTGAAGCCCGTTGGCCTCGGCAGTTTGTCCAGGTTGGCCAATTTTTCGATGTGGCAATATTCCTTTTTGATGCCGGCCTTGTGGGCGGTCCAGATCAATCCCTTATCGTGCGTCCTGTCGAACTCCTCTTTGATGGCCGCGAAGGGACGGTCCCAGCCCCAGGTGTCGATACCCATGACGCGGCTGCCCTGTTCTATCAGCCAGAGGGTGGATTCCTCGGTCATGCCGCATCCCGCCGAGAAATATTCGGGCTTGCCCCACAGCTTGTCGGAGTCCGTCCGTATCATGACAATATCCCAGGGCTTGATGGTGTAGTTTATCTTTTTAAGCGCTTTCTTCAGGTCCTCCACGGTAACGCCCGTTCCCTGCGGCTTGTGCCGCATATCCAGCACCACGCCGTCGTGGTAAAACCAGTCAAGCGGCATCTGGTCGATGGTCCTGGCCGGCCGGCCCTCGGACAGGGGGGCGTAATGCCATGGAGCGTCGACGTGCGTGCCGGCATGCGCGCCCAGTGTGGCTGAGTCATCCGCCCACCCCAACCCATCCGCCAGGTCCTCCTTTTTCCCACCCAGGAACATCTCGATAATTGGCAGGCTCACATCATGCGCCTTATGCTCGACCTTGACGGGCAGCGGCTCGCTGGGGCTGTCCTCGGTTGGCACGCTCAAATCATAGAACCTGGTCATCTTACCGCTCCTTTCACGTTACCGCCGATGATTATGCCACGAAATATAGAATACTCAATGCGATGCTGTACTGGGCAGCGTAATACAGGATGTGGTTAAGCGAGATAAACGCCCTGGAATCCTTGTTATCGTAATAAGTCATGCTCAGGACGAGGTCCGACAGCAGGAACAGGATTGATCCCGCGGCCAGTAAAACGGTGCATGCGCTGTAACCCTGATCGACTGCCGCGTAGCAGGCCTGCGCCATCATATAGGATAATACGAATGTATACGCATATGTATCAACGGTGTGCTCGGCGAAATTAAATTTGAATACAAGCCTGCTGATGCAGATTATTATGGCCGCCACAATAATTGCGATAGCCAGGGGTATCCAGTTGAAGCCGAAATAGGCGATTAATGCCGCCAGGTAAAACAGGTGCCCTATAAGGAAAGCCGCCATCCCTCCGTGCTGATAGAGCGACGATGATTCTTTGTATATTATCTTGAGGTCCAGCAATATATCGCCGATAAGGCCGCATACAAGCCCCATCATGATGAGCACGGCGAACGTAGCGACATCCTGACTTGAATTGACCAGAAAAGACGTGAAAGCAACCGCCATGAACAGGAAGCTGGCAAGTGTCTTGTAAAGCAGCGCCTTGACGCTGCCGTTGCGGTCCCGGTTCACGAGGAAGAGAGTTAAGGCGATCGCGCCCAGCAATACAATGAGATAAGGATAATTAATCATCATATGTTTACATTATATACCAGTTTGACCGGCAGGATTCCAATTGACGTTCTGCCGCGGATGACCGGCGGTCGGCGTATATTTAGCATCGCCTTAATGCTATAATTCCCCTGATCAGAAGGCCAGGATGTTGTTAGATGACTGAAGTTGAGACCGTTAAGAAAAAGATCGCCGCGCTCAGGAATCAAATCAACTACCATAACCACCGCTACCACGTCCTCGACGATCCCGAGATCAGCGACGCCGAATACGACGCCTTTATGATCGAGCTTAAGAAACTCGAGGAATCTTATCCGGATTTAATAACCGCCGATTCGCCGACCCAGCGTGTCGGGGCGCAGCCGGTGGCCGCCTTCGGGGTCGTGGTTCACCCGCGCCCGCTGCTCAGCCTGGCCAACACCTTCTCCGATCAGGACCTGGACGCCTGGTACAAACGGCTGACCGGGCTCGTGCCGGGCCAGAAGATCGATTTCGTCTGCGAGCCTAAAATCGACGGGCTGGCGGTCGCGCTGACCTATGAGGACGGCATTTTTACCGTGGGGGCCACGCGCGGCAACGGCTACCAGGGCGAAAACATCACGCAAAACCTCAAGACCATCAGGAGTATACCTCTCTCAGTCAGCCCGCAGGCGCCGCAGCGCTTCGAGGTCCGCGGCGAGGCCTATCTGCCCAAAAAAGGCCTGAAAAAGATCAACGAGGAGAGGGCGGCCGAAAAGCTGCCGCTGTTTGCCAACCCGCGCAACGCGGCGGCCGGCTCTGTCAGGCAGCTCGACCCGCGCGTTACCGCCGGGAGGCCGCTCGACATTTTTATTTACGCGCTCGGCTGGTCCGAGGGCGGAGACATGCCTGCTACGCACTGGGAGACCATGCAGTATCTCAAGGCGCTCGGATTCAAAATAAACAGCAACGTGGCCCGCTGCAGGGACCTGGACCAGGTCAAGGCCTACTGCCGTGACTGGGGAGGACGGCGGGAGGAGCTGCCCTATGATGTAGACGGCGTGGTGATCAAGGTTAACTCCATCGCATTGCAGGAGGAGCTGGGATCCGTGGGACACGACCCCCGCTGGGCCATCGCATTTAAATACCCTGCCGTGCAGGGCACCACCCGCCTAATCGATATCGGCATCAACGTGGGCAGGACCGGCAGCCTCAATCCCTACGCCGTACTGGAGCCCGTCAGCATAGGCGGCGTCACCATCAAGCAGGCCACGCTGCACAACGAGGAGGACATCCACCGCAAGGACCTGCGCATCGGGGACTGGGTGCTGGTGCAGCGGGCGGGCGAAGTGATACCTGAGATCGTGGAGCCGATCATATCACGTCGAACGGGCGAGGAGAAAATATTTCACATGCCGCCGACCTGCCCGGTCTGCGGCGCGGAGGTATTGAAACCCGAGGGCGAAGCGATACACCGCTGCACCAATACAGCCTGCCCGGCGCAGGCGCTGGAAGCAATAAAACACTTCGCCGGCAAGGGCGCCATGGATATCGACGGCATGGGCGAAAAACTGTGCACCGCGCTTTTCGAACAGGGACTGGTCAAAGACTCCGGCGACCTGTATTACCTGACCCGAGAACAGCTGATTAAATTAGATCGCCTGGGGGAGAAGAGCGCCGCCCGGGTGCTGGCCTCCCTCGATGCCAGTAAACAGCGGCCGCTGGCACAGCTCTATTTCGCACTGGGCATACCCAACGTGGGAGAGGAGACGGCCGCCATACTGGCCAGGCAGTTCCCCGGCATAGATAAACTGGCTGCGGTCGGGGCTGAGGAGCTGATGAACATACCTTCCATCGGTCCCAAGATATCCGACGGCATACTGGCCTTCTTCCGCCAGCCCCAGAACGTGAGTATCATCGAAAAGCTTCGCAAAGCAGGTGTGTCCATGGAGTCGGCGGAGCAGCCGGCCGGGGACCTGCCGCTGTCAGGCGTGGAGTTCGTCATCACGGGCAGGCTGGAGCTGTCCGGCAGGCAGGAGATGGAGGCGCGCATCAGGTCGCTGGGAGGAAAGGCCGCCTCAGATGTGACCAGAAGGACCGACTACGTCGTGGCGGGAAGCGATCCCGGCTCCAAGCTGGCGCGCGCCCGGTCGCTGGGTATAAAGATTCTGAATGAGAAGGAGTTTTTAACATTGCTGGAAAGCCACGATGGCGGTGAAACGAAGCAGGCAAAGCTGCTATGAGGATCATCATGGGCCTGGGCAATCCAGGCAGACAGTATCAGTACAACCGTCACAACGTCGGCTTCCACTGCATCGACCGCCTGGCAGAAAAACATTCCATTAAACTCAAGACCAGGCTCTGCCAGTCCCAGACCGGTACGGGACAGATAGAAGGCGCGGAGGTCGTGCTGGCCAAACCGTCGACATTCGTAAATCTGAGCGGGAACGCGGCCGCCGGACTGCTCAAACGTTTCGGCTGCACTCCTCAGGATTTAATAGTGATACATGATGACCTCGATCTGCCCGCCGGGCGCATTCGCGTAAGGTTGAACGGCAGGTCGGGCGGACACCGCGGCATAAAATCCATCATCCACATGACCGGCAGCCAGGATTTTCACCGGGTGCGCATCGGTATCTCCCGGCCTTTCACGGAGCGCACGGGGGATGATTACGAAAACGAGGTCGTCGACTACGTGCTGGGCGATTTCAGCCGCGAAGAAAATGAGCTGATACAGCCCGCGCTGGACCTGGCCTGCGACGCCGTCTCAGCCATACTGAAAGAAGGCATCGCCGCAGCCATGAATAAATTCAACCGGCGCCGGTAGCTTTAAACCTTTTCACGGCATGGACACGGGCAAGCCCTGCGTTATCAGGGTGGTTGAATAAATTAGGTACTCAGGAGGGTGATCATGAAAGTCGCCATAATAGGAGGGGGAGGTGGCGCCAGCAACGCCGCCAATGTCATTCGCAGTCTGGATAAGCAGGCTCAAATCGACATATTTACCAACAGGGAAGACATCGGGAATTTGCCGTGTGAAATCCCATTCGTAATCAAAGGCGCGATCCCCTCCTGGGAAAGCAGTTTTGCTTTCAAAGAGAAATTCTATAAGGAAAGAAATATTCAGGTGCACTTCAACACCGAAATAACGGAAATATTCCCCCGGGAAAAGCGGATAACTGCAGAGGGGAACAACTATTCCTATGATAAAGCTATCCTCGATCTTGGCTCCATTCCGTCTATTCCCAGGATCGAAGGATTGAACGGCCGGAATGAGTATTTTTTAACGACCTGGACAAAGCATGGTAAAGAGTTTGCACAGATTGTATCGAAATACCGCAGCGCTGCGGTTATCGGGACCGGGCAGATCGCGTTAGAAGTAGCGGAGATACTCAAAGGAAAAGGCTATGAAAAAGTATACCTCCTGGGCAGGTCCGAACGCATTCTGCGCGCATACCTTGATCGAGATATGGTGGAGATAGTGGAGAGCGCAATCAGAGATAGTGGAATTGAGTTGATACTGTCCGCCAAAATGCTTGGCGTCAAAACCAATGAGGACAAAAAGATACTATCGCTGTCGGACAGGGATATCGAAACGGACTTCCTTTTTCTTGCAGCAGGGATGGAGCCTAACACGGGATTGGCAAAAAGAGCAGGGCTCAAGCTGGGTCGCACACAGGCAATTGCCGTAAATGAGTACCTGCAGACCAGCGATCACGATATCTACGCTATCGGAGATTGCATGGAAAACTATGAAAGGATCACGGGCGATAAAATACGTTATCAAACAGCGACCAATGCGGCTCGCAATGGAAGGCTGGCGGGCAAAAACCTGGCGCTGGGCAATGTGTTCCCCTACAATGGCACGGTAATGCCGTTTGTTACCGAGGCATTCGGCTACCAGATAGGAACAGTAGGCTTCACCGAGGACAGGGCAAGGGAGCGTGGCATCGATGTTGTTTCCAACCTGATCGAAACGTCCACCCGGCGACGGCCTTTCGGGGGCAAGCCGGTTCGGATCAAGCTGATAGCTGATCGTAAAACAAAGACTTTAGTCGGGGCGCAGTTGATCGGGGGGGAGCTGGTTTCGGGCAAGATCGATAAGCTTGCCGTCGCCGTGGCCTGCAAGATACCGGTCGAACAGCTATCACTGATAGACACCTGCTATTCACCCACGCTGGGATCAAGCTATGAAGCCCTGACCATGGCGCTGGACGAGCTTCAAGAGAAATTCGCCTGATCGTAATATTAGCTTGAATTACGACCGGTGGGCTTACATGCCGTTCACCAACCGGGTTGAAAGTTGGTAGAAGCTATTGTCCGTATTAAAAAACGGATGGTATAATGACACGGCTTTGAATAAAGGCCGCAGATTTTCCTCATTAAACCGGGTGGTAATAATATGAAAATAAAGAATATCAACGCACGCGAAATAATCGATTCGAGAGGCAATCCCACGGTACAGGTGGAGGTCTTGCTGGATAACGGTACTTCTGGCAAGGCATCGGTTCCCTCGGGCGCCAGCACGGGCAAATATGAAGCCCTGGAGCTGCGCGACGCAGATAAAAAACGGTACGGAGGGCTGGGCGTGCTCAAGGCCGTGGAGAATGTGAATACTACAATCCGCAAGGCGGTCGTCGGGCAGGACGCTTCCAAACAGGACAAGCTGGACAAGCTACTGATAGACCTGGACGGCACGCCGGACAAGTCCAGGCTGGGGGCCAACGCCATACTGGGGGTATCGCTGGCGGCCGCGCACGCATCGGCCAATTGCGCCGGCCTGCCTCTCTATAAATATATCGGCGGCGATAAGGCCGTTACGCTGCCCGTCCCCATGATGAACATACTCAACGGAGGCAAGCATGCCGAGAACTCGACCGACCTGCAGGAGTTCATGGTGATGCCGACCGGAGCAAAGGATTTCAGCCAGGCCATGCAGATGGGCTGCGAGGTCTACCAGGCCCTCAAGAAAACGCTCAAGAAAAAGAATTACAACACCAACGTGGGCGATGAAGGCGGCTTCGCACCTTCGCTTTCCTCCAACAGTGAGGCGGTCGAGCTTATCCTGGCAGCGATAGAGCTTGCGGGTTACCGGCCGGGCAAGGACTGCCATATAGCGCTGGACCCCGCGGCCAGCAGCTTTTACAGGGACGGGAAGTATGTGCTGGCGCGCGAGGGCAGGTCATTGAGCGGGCCGGAGATGGTGGATTTCTACGCCGACTGGATTTCAAAGTTCCCCATAATCAGCCTTGAAGACGGGCTTGACGAGGACGACTGGGACGGCTGGGCACTGCTCAACGACAAGCTGGGCAAGAAGGTGCAATTGGTCGGCGACGACATCTATGTCACCAATGTTACCAGGATTAAGAAAGGCATCTCTTTAATAGCCTCAAACTCGGTTTTGATCAAAGTCAACCAGATAGGCACGCTGACCGAGACGCTGGCCGCCATCCATCTAGCCCGCAAGGCCGGTTGGACGGTGGTCATCAGCCACCGTTCCGGCGAGACGGAGGACACGACCATAGCCGACCTGGCGGTGGCGGTGAATTCCGGCCAGATCAAAACCGGCGCGCCCTGCCGCAGCGAGAGAGTGGCCAAATACAACAGGCTGCTCAAGATCGAAGCCGAGCTGGGGAAGAAGGCCCGCTATCCGGGCCGCGGCGCCCTGCTGTTTTAGGAGGATAATATCTCATGGAGCTGTTCAAGGGCATCAACCAGATCAAACTACCGCTTCTCAAGGTCGGCCCGGAGAACGTCAACGTCTATATCGTCGAAGGCACTGAAGGCAACCTCCTGATCGATACGGGCTGGAACACGACCGAGGCCTTCAACACGCTGGCCCTGGAGATGAAGAACAGCGGCTTCGCCATGAAGGATATCACCGACATCGTCGTCACGCATTTTCACCCCGACCACATCGGCCTGGCGGGGAAGATTCAGGAGCTGACCGGCGCTACAGTCTCACTCAGCGAGATCGAGGGCAACCTGCTGGATTCGCGTTATTTTCACGCGGACAACCTGCTGGCGGAGTTGTCCTCCTTTTTAATATCAAACGGCGTGCCGGACTGGGAACTCAAGATGCTCTCGGAGGCTTCATTCAACATCCGCAGCTATGTCTCCCCTTTCACGACTACTAAATTGTTGAAGGAGGGCGACGTCGTCTCCATGCCCCCTTATGAATTCCAGGTAATGGCCACGCCCGGGCATTCGCCGGGCCATATCTGCTTGTACGAGCCGAATAAAAAATACTTCTTCAGCGGCGACCACGTGCTCTCAGAAGTTGTCCCCAATGTAAGCTACCACCCGCAGTCAGGTGAGAATCCGCTCGGTGATTATGTGAAGTCTCTGGGATCGCTGTCGGAACTGGAGGTACGGTTTGTCTTCCCCGGCCACGGATCGGTCTTCAGCGGGCTCGGCCCCACGATGGACGACATACTGCGTTTCCATCGCGACAGGATGATGAGGATACAGCGCGTGATGGGCGTTGAGACAAAGAACGCCTTTGACGTGGCGAAATCCATACCGTGGGTTGTCAACGGCGAAGAAACGGCCTACGATAAGTTAGAGCCGATAGACCGGAGGCTGGCGGTGCTGGAGGCGCTGGCGCACCTGCAGTACATGGTGGCCGAGGGCAAGGGCAAGAAAATGTCGGAAAACGGAAAGACTATTTACTGGTCCGGTGAATAGCCCATGGACAAACTCGTACGTAAAATTCAGTCGCTCAACCTGAAATACAGCGACGCGCCGCAGCCCGACATGCTGATCGCCATGCCCAACCCATACGCGGGACGGGACTACCGGATAGAAGTGGTCGCGCCCGAGTTCACCGCTCTCTGCCCCATCAACGAGGGACAGCCCGATTTCGCCACCATCACTATCAAGTATGTGCCCGATAAGTCCATCATCGAGTTCAAATCGCTCAAACTGTACCTGACCAGCTACCGCACCGTCAGGACTTTCTACGAGGAATCTACCAACCGCATACTGGAGGATCTGGTCAGGACGCTTAAGCCTAAGAGCATGGAGATCGTCAGCGAATGGAATGTCCGCGGCGGCATGTCTACCAGAATCACCGCCGCCTACAATAAGAGTAAAACAAGCAAAGGAGGTTGACCAATGGCATATAAAGTAGGGATCAACGGATTCGGGCGCATAGGCCGGCTCGTCTTCCGGGCTATCAATAAGCATTATGGCGACAAACTTGAAGTTGCCGCCATCAATGACCTGACGGACGCAAAGACCAATGCCCATCTGCTGAAATACGACAGCTCTTACGGGATATACCCGGGCAAGGTGGAAGCAGCCGCCGATGCAATCATTGTGGATGGAGAGAGGACGAAGGTCATCGCAGAACGCGACCCCGCAAAAATACCGTGGAAAGACCTCGGAATCGATATCGTGCTGGAATCGACCGGGCTGTTCACCGACGCTACCAAGGCTGCCGCGCATCTACAGGGCGGCGCCAAAAAGGTGATCATCTCGGCGCCGGCAAGCAACGAAGATATCACCATTGTCCTGGGCGTCAACGAAGATAAGTACGACGCTAAAAAACACAATATAATCTCCAATGCATCCTGCACCACGAATTGCATCGCCCCGGTGGTAAAAGTCCTGAATGACAACTTCGGGATTGCCAGGGGCTTATTAACAACCATACACGCCTATACTAATGACCAGAGATTGCTTGATATGTATCATAAAGATTTACGCAGGGCCAGGTCAGCCGCCCTGAATATAGTCCCGACCACTACGGGCGCCGCCAAGGCCGTGGCGCTGGTTATTCCCGAGATCAAAGGCAAACTGCACGGCATAGCGCTGAGAGTACCCGTGCCCACGGTCTCGCTGTGCGACCTCGTCTGCGATCTGAATAAGGACCTCACGGTTGAACAGATAAACGACGCCTTTAAAATAGCGGCGGCAGGCAAGCTCAAGGGCATACTGGAATACTGCGAAGAGCCTCTGGTGAGCACGGACTTCAAGGGCAATCAGAACAGCTCGATCTTCGACTCCCTGCAGACACTGGTGATGGGAAACAACATGGTCAAGGTGATCGCCTGGTACGACAACGAGTGGGGCTACAGCTGCCGTATGGCGGACCTGGCCATCATGCTTTTCGACAAGGGGCTGTAAAAAACAGAATCTAGATTAAGATTCAGATTTAGACTGAGATTAAGGGGATGCCGGAACAAAACATTCAGGGAACGGAGGTCTGCGTATCACCGGCGGCCGGCGCCGCCAACGCTTATGAAAAGCACTGGTTTTGCGTTTCCCTGGCCACCGACGGCAGGGTCACCATGCAGGATGCCGACTCCCCCGAATGCTTCCTTCCAAACCTGAGGACTTCGCTGCTGGCCTGGGTGGATTACCGCACCGGCGATTATGAAAGAGATGTGCGCAGCGGTGCGGTTGCCCTGGGGTTCTCACCACAGCTGGTCGACGCGCTGGCCGGCAATCAGCGCCTGCTGTATGAAGACTATTCCAGCGAGATGGGGATCAAGCTGCCGTCGATACAAATTCGCATCAACGCAGAGATCAACGCAGAGATCAACGTACAGAACTATCCGACCCTGCTCCTGCTGCGCAGGAATTTCATCCTGACCGTGCACCCCATCCTGGTCGATCGCCGCTTCATACGCCTGCGCAGATACTCCGAGACCATCTTTAAGAAGGTGCCTATCGATATCTGCGCCGAAGACAAGTTGACCACGCTTCTGATACGCATCATCGACCAGAACAACGACCGCAATTTCGAGCATCTCAGGCAGATAGAGGGTCGCGGCGACGACCTCAACCGCAGCCTGATGGACCCCAAGACACCGCGCGCGCTGTTGGGACCGCAGATATATAATATGAAGCACGCACTGATCACCTACCTGGACGCGCTGTGGGAGACGGTGGACGTGCTGCACGACCTGCGCTACGGGGACGCCGATCTGCTGACCAATGAGTCCTCGCTGCTCAACAGGATGGGGTACCTTGCGGACGATGTCAGCCGCCAGATCGGCCTGGCGGAGCATATGTCGGAGGTACTGGCATCGGGCCTCGAGGTTCTTCAATCGATCTACAACAACCAGTTGCAGGCTATGAACAACAGGATCGCCCTGCTGATGACCTACCTGACCGTGCTGGGCACGGCGGTGCTGGTGCCCAACACGCTGGCCACGATATTCAGCAACGCGGCCTTTAACATGGGCCCCCAGGACTTCGGCTGGTACGTTTCCCTGCTGGTTGTTTCCACGGTGGTGTCAACAGTGCTTGCCTTCGTCTGGGTGAAGAAGTCGGGTTTTATACCAAAAAAAATGGACTGAATTTACGGGGCGCCGGCCAGTCCCGTCAGCCGCTCGCTTATCTCCCACAGCCTGGCGGCCGTCTTCCTGTCGTAGGTTGCGCGCGAAGACTTCGATTCCGTTCCTTTTACGTTCACCCTTGAGATTCTCAGGTGCTGTCTGGTCTCGAAATAGCACCCCGTCAATCCCTCGATTTCAGATGAACAGGCCAGGTGCAAAGGCAGAGCGGCGCCCTCTTCCGACCCTTTCATTAAAGCGTGAAAAAAGGCATTGATCGTCCTGCTTGAATGCGACCATATGGCGGAGCTGCAGGCCCCCGGGCAAACGCAATTAACCGTGATGCCGCTCCCCTCCAGCCGCCTGGCCAGCTCGTAGGTAAAAAAAACCACGGCCAGCTTCGACCTGGCATAGGCCGATTGACGCCCGAAGGACTTCTCCCCCTGCAGGTTATCGAAATCAAGCTTCGCCAGGCGGTGGAGCGATGTAGTCATATTGACAATCTTCGAGGGCGCCCCTGCTCTGAGAGCTCCCAGCAGCAGGTTGGTCAGTAGAAAGTATGACAGGTAGTCAACCGCAAAGGTCATCTCGATGCCGTCTTCGGTCAGCACCCTCTTCCCCATGATGACTCCGGCGTTGTTGACCAGAAGATGAAGTACCCCGTGCTGCTGCATAAAATCCATCGCCAGTATCCTGATCTGATTCTGAACGGACAGGTCCGCCAGCAAGAGGTGGACGTCGTTATTTCCTGATTGTTGCCGAATGTATTCCTGCGCCGAGCGTCCCCTGCCGGAATCCCGGCAGACCAAAAACACTCTGGCTTCGCGGCGGGCCAGGCCCAGTGCAATCTCCCTGCCTATGCCCGAGCTGGCGCCGGTGACCATGCAGTACCTGTTTTTCAGACTCCCATCCTCCCCTTGCGCATAGTCTGTCATATCCATATCCTCCTTCCCATTCCCTGCCCTGTCATTGAACGCTTACGGCCTTCTCCAGCCTACGTATGACCTCATCGATGTGAACGCCGGACTCGTTGACCATTACGATGGCGTTATTGGGACACACTTCCACGCAATTGCCGCAACCCAGGCAGCCGTCACCGATAACGGAATGGCCATCTTCCTGCCGTATGTTTTTAATGAAGCACGCGTCGACGCAGGCGCCGCAGCCCACGCAATCATCGGTGACGCGCACGCTGATGCCGGGCATGCGCGAGATCTTGGACCTGATGCGCCGGTCGATGTAGGGAGTGAAGCGCCACAGGCAACAGCACGGGCAGCAGTTGCAGATCGTCATCAGCTGATCTCCGGATTCCAGGCCCAGCCAGACCGTGTCCAGCCTGTTCTTGCCCACCAGGTGGAATAGCCCTGCTTCCCGGCATATCCTGGCATGCCGGTGGGCCTCCTCCTTTGAAACCAGCCTGCCTAACTTAGGATTTATGTCAAGCACTGCCCTTCCCAGGAAAAGGCAACCCAGCGTCTGAGGATAATCGCGGCAGTTCGAGCTCTTGCGGCAGATGCAGAAATTCATGATCCAGTGGTATTGCGCCTGATCGATAAAATGATGTACTATCTGCGATGGGAGCATCGTCTGCGAGGGCTCATCGAGCTCCTTGCCGACGCTTATGACTCTTTCCCTGGGAAGGTAAACGATATCGTCCCCCTCGAAAAGCCAGCGGTCCAGCAATGCCCCCAACACTGGCGCCCTGGTCAGAGCAGCCAGGGCAAAGCGCCCGGGAAAACCCTTCTCGATCAGCCTTACAAACCACATCGGTCGCGACATGAGCAACACTCCCTTCCTTTCGAAAATCGGGCCGGCCGCCCTGCACAGGCTTGAGCCCGGCTATATTGTAAAGGCACCCGGACAATCATTCAATTACAGCTAATAAGCGCAATTCTGGGGCAACTAAACTTTCTATAAAATTGTACGTTTAATATAATAGACGCCAGGTAAACGAGGTAACCTGGTGTTAGTAGAAGAACAGTTAGTACAGAGGGCCGTAAATGGAGACCGAGAAGCATTTACGCAAATATATGATCTGCATTTCGACAAGATCTACCGATACATTTACGTTAAAGTGCGCAGCCAGGCCGAAGCCGAGGACCTGACACAGGATGTATTTATTAAAGCTTACGAAAGCATCAAGAACTACAAGTGGAGGGACCTCCCCATCACCGCATGGCTGTTCAGAATCGCACACAACAGGGTTATCGACCATGTCAGAAAAACATCCAAGGAGAAAAAGGCCAGCCTCGACGAAGCGGGCGCAATCAGTTCAGGCGACCCGGTTCATATGACGGAATTGAATTTCGAGATATATCAGTTGAAGGACGCCCTGCTGCATTTGCCGGACGCGCAGCGCGAGGTCGCGACCATGCGCTTTATCTCCGAGTTGTCTATCTCGGAGGTTGCTCTTTCATTGGGCAAAAGCGAGGGCACGGTCAAGGCGCTGCAGTTCAACGCCATCGCATCGCTGAGAAAACTGCTCTACGGTAAGATAAATGGCTATTAGGATCGAAGAAGCTTTTAACGACTGCTTTGAACGACTTTCCTTCGGGGAGAGCCTGGATAGCTGCCTGCACAGTTACCCCGAGTACGCCGCCGATCTGAACATGATGCTCAGGACGGTTTACGACGTCAAACGCAGGGCCTATCCTATACAGCCCAGGCCGGAGTTCAAGTACTGGTCACGCGTCAAATTGCAGGGCGTCCAGGACTATATGAGCAGGCATGCCGTACCACAGAGATCCGGCTCGTTCAATTTCCGCAGGAACCTGGCTATCTCCATGGCCGGTCTGCTGGTTTTAGTAATAGCATCCAGCGGCACTGCCGCAGCGTCAAATGACGCGCTGCCCGACCAGCCGCTGTACGGCGTGAAAATGGCGGTTGAACAGGCCCAGGTGTCGCTGGCCACATCGGACATCGACAGGGCGGAGATTTATGCCAAGCTGGCTGAGAAAAGGGCCCGGGAGATAGAGGCCATGGCGAGGCAGGGTAAGGCCGAGTATCTGGTCGGCACTTCGGCCAAAATGGACTACCAGCTCGAACAGGCCGAGACCTATATCAACAGGTTCCAGGTCGCCAATGCCATGCCTACCGAGACTACCAGTGAAGCCGGCGCCGCCGCAACAACAGACGAAAACGCTTCCGACCAACCGACGCAGGCGGCGCCCCAGCCCCCCATGCAGTCGAAACCCTATACTGAAACCGATACCGACCAACCGTCCTGGGTCAAGCCCATTCCCTCCAACATGCCGGTTAAGCCCACCGATGACAGGATGGGCGACGGTAAAACGGGAGATGTTAGAACTGCCGTAAAGCAACCGGCGCCTGCAGCCCGCGCCATAGCCAATATGAGCAAGGCCAAGACCGCATTGAACTCAAGCACAGCCAAGAGCCTGGCCACGCTGCAGGATGCGCTGGACAAGGCGCCCGAATCAGCCAGGCCGGCCATCATCCAGGCCATCGAACGGATGAAAAAAGCCAACGAATGGTCTCAGAAGAATTACGATCAAAGCCCGGGCAATCAACCGCAAATGATCCAGCCCAGGCCAAAGTATGAGCCGCCCACAACCAACAAGCCCGCCAATTCCGGTGACAACACGGATAAGAATAACGGCGCCGGCAACCCGTTTTATAAATACCCTGACCCGAATACCAGTGTCAATCCCTTCATCAACAAGGACCTGAACACCAATGTCAACCCCTACATCAACAAGGACCCGAACACCAATATCAACCCCTACATCAACAAAGACCCGAACACCAATATCAATCCGACCATCAAAAGGGATGCCGGCACCACATCCAATACCGGCATAAATACAGGCACCTCCACGGATACCATCAAGCCAACGACCATTCTGACCGACACTCAGAAGCTGATACCTTCCACCCAGGTTGCCCCGATCTCCACGGACATTGATCCCGCACAGAGGACCACCAAATAGAGTCGATAGCACGAATCACCATTAAAGGCCGGCGCTATATAGCGCCGCAGGGAGGATAGAATGAACCGACTGTTGAAATTCGCACTGATGCTGGCGCTGGTAGCAGCGCTGGTGATACCCATCGCCTGTGCTCAGGAAAGCGCCGGCGATGAAGGTGTCAAATGGGCCGTGGGCAACGCGCCTCCGGCGCCTATGGCGCCCGCGCCGTCATTTATGGAAAGGTCTTCCGATTCCGCATCCTATGATAATGACGGCGGGTCGGCAGGCAACCTCAACGGCGCCGACATAGACCGTAAAATAGTCAGGACAGGCAACATATCCATGGAGGTTGAGGATATCGCCAAGGCGCAGGTTGCGATCTCCGATATCGCCGTCCAGCTGGATGGATACGTGGTCACATCGAACCTGAATGCGGACAAAGAGCACCCCCGCGGATACATCTCGTTCAGGGTACCGGCTGAAAAATTCAATACCGCCATGGCTAAACTGCGACAGATGGCGGTCAAGGTGACCAACGAAAACACCAGCAGCCAGGACGTCACCGAGCAGTACATGGATCTCAAAGCCCAGTTAAGCAACTACGAGGCCACCGAGGCCCAGTACCTCGAGCTGCTCAAAAAGGCCGACAACGTAAAAGACATGCTGGAGGTGCAGCGCGAGCTGTCCAACGTCAGGGGCCAGATCGAGAGGATCAAAGGCCGCATGCAGTACCTGGAGAGGACGTCCGACACATCCCTCATCGAGGTCAGCCTGACCAAGTCCGTGCCCATCGGCGAAAGCACCTGGGATGTGGGCGGCGTTTTCAAGGGCGCAGTGGACGGATTAATCGCCTTCGGCAAGGTGCTGCTCAGCATATTGATCTGGCTGCTGGTCTTCTCGCCGATCTGGATTATAGTGCTCGTTATAATCTTCGTCGTCAGGCGCAGAAAGAAGGCCAAAAGCGCCGCTTCGACGAGCAAGTAATTCATCGCAGGATGCTATAATAAAGGGCAGCATAAAAGCTGCCCTTTATTTATTCATATGGACTTTGCAGTATACGAAGGTCGAGGTCAATGAGGCCGATCCAATGGTCGGGCGGCAAGCTCCGATTACTTGACCAGACCGCGCTGCCGCAGCAGGAGATATATCTTGAGATCTCCGACTACAGGGAGGCCGTTCACGCCATAAAGACCCTGCAGGTGCGCGGCGCCCCGGCCATCGGCATCGCCGCGGGCTACGGCATCATGCTGGGAGCGCAGTCGATTAAAACATCATCGATGAAAGCGTTTAATAAGGAATTGGAGCAAATACTGAATGACTTTGCTGCTTCCAGGCCCACGGCGGTCAATCTGTTCTGGACTATAAACAGGATGAGGCGGGCGCTTTCAACGGCTGAATCTCAGGAAGAAGCCGTGAATGCGCTGGAAAAAGAGGCGCGCCTGATCCACAGGCAGCAGTCCGCAGCTATGGCCAAACTGAGCCGCATCGGCTCATCGCTCATCGGCAGAGAATGCACGGTGCTGACCCACTGCAACACGGGACAGCTGGCCACGGGCGTGGAATACGGCACCGCGCTGGGCGTGATCAAGGCCGCGGCCGAGCAGGGGAAAAAGATATCTGTTTACGCCGATGAGACGCGACCCCTGCTGCAGGGCGCGCGCCTCACAACCTGGGAGCTGCAGCAGCTTAAAATCCCCGTCACGCTCATAACCGACGGCATGGCCGGCCATTTCATCAGCCGGGGAAAAATAGCCTGCGTCATAGTGGGGGCTGACCGCATCGCCGCCAACGGCGATACGGCTAATAAGATCGGCACCTACTCCGTGGCGGTGCTGGCCAGGGAGAACGGTATCCCCTTTTACGTGGCCGCGCCCCTCAGTTCAATTGACGTCTCAATAGACTCCGGGGCCCGCATTCCCATCGAGGAGAGGGGCCGGGAAGAAGTGCTGGAATTCAACGGCCGCAGGATCGCCCCTCTCAAAGTACGGGTGGCCAATCCGGCTTTCGACATTACTCCACACCGATACATAACGGCCATCGTGACGGAAAAAGGCATCGTCAGGCCGCCCTATAAACGCAATCTTAAATCCACTTTTCAGGAGGTCCGGTAATGCAGGAAGCCAGGGTAGGTATCATCGGGGGCAGCGGCCTTTATCACCTGGAAGGGATGACACACGTCAGGGAGGTGCGGATATCGACGCCGTTCGGCGATCCCAGCGACGCCATAACGCTGGGCAATATCGAAGGGGTCCACGCCGCCTTCCTGCCGCGGCACGGCGTGGGCCACAGGATAAGCCCGAGCGAGCTGCCGTCCAGGGCGAATATCTACGCCCTCAAGTCGCTGGGCGTTGAGTATATCATCGCCATCTCCACCGTCGGCAGCCTCAAGGAAAAGATCAGGCCGATGGACATCGTCATACCGGACCAGATGATCGACCGGACCTTTATGCGGCCGGACACCTTTTTCGGCAACGGGATAGTCGGTCACGTGGCCTTCGCCGATCCATATTGTCCGCATCTGAGCGATGTGCTGTATGACGCCGCCCATCGCAACGACATACGCGTCCACGACGGCGGCACCGTCATAGTCATGGAAGGGCCGCAGTTCTCCACGCGGGCCGAATCGGAATTATACAGGTCGTGGGGCGCCGACATCATTCTGATGACGGCGCTGCCCGAGGCCAAGCTAGCCAGGGAGGCCGAGATATGTTACGGCATGATGGCCGTCGTCACAGACTACGATTGTTGGAACGAGCTGAGCGAGACCGTCTCGGCCGAGATGGTCGTATCCAATCTGAAGAAAAGCCTGCAGACGGCCAAAAAGGTGCTGCGCCACGCCATCGTCAACCTGCCTGAGAAAAGGGAGTGCAGTTGCGGGCATTCGCTGGAAAATGCCATAATAACTGCCCCCGAATTGATACCTGAGAAAGTCAGGCAAGACCTCGACATCATCATCGGGAAATACATTAAATAACAGGAGTCATATATCCGTGCCTGATTTCAACTGCGCTGCCACGATCATAGGCGGAATGCCGGATAAAGACGCGGCCTCCGCCTGCGCCGGGATAAGCAGACACCTGGTCGACCTGCCAGCCTGGCCGCAACTGCCGCTGCGCTCGAACCTGGAGAACATGTACGTCCAGTGCAGCCAGGGGTTCCCCGGCATAGTAGTAGACGGACAGAAACTGCATGTCGAGCACGGGGCGAATCTGGACCGCGGCATCGAACGGCTTTATTACGACTGGACCGAAAATAAAACAGGCGGTTACGCCATTGATAAGGAGTATGCGTCGGGCCTCCACTACCTGGCATCGCACTCTTCCACGGCACTGCCGCTGGTAAAAGGGCAGATCACCGGGCCGATAAGCTGGGGGCTGTGCGTTACCGACGGCGAGGGCAAGGGCATAATCTACGATGAAACGATGGCCGATACGATCGGCAAATTCCTCAAGTTGAAAGCATCCTGGCTGGAAAGCTTCATGCGTTCCTTCTCCAAACAGACGGTTACCTTTGTGGACGAACCTTACCTGGCCTCACTGGGCTCGGCCTTCGTGGCATTGCCCAACGAGCAGATTACAGGCCAGTTGAACGAAGTCCTGAGCGGCATTAAAGGCATCAAGGGCATCCATTGCTGCGGCGGGACAGACTGGTCGCTGCTGCTCGGCCTGCCCATCGACGTCATCAGCTTCGATGCCTATAACTACCTGGATTCCATACTGTGTTACCAGCAGGAGCTGCTGTCCCACGTCCGCAGGGGCCGTGCCATAGCCTGGGGCATCGTTCCCAACGATGAAGAATCGCTCAAAAAAGAGACCGCGGCCAGCCTTTTCGACCGGTTCGGGGATGCGCTGTCGCACCTGACCGGAGACGGGCTGTCCATACGTCAGGTGGTCAGGCAAAGCCTGGTTACACCGAGCTGCGCGCTGTTATCCCTTACGCAGGACGGGGTAGAATATACATATAACCTTTTAACGGAGCTGTCATCCAGAGCGAGACGGAAATATGGTTCATAAATGATTGTTGAAGTTGAAATCTACGGCTGCATTAGCGATAATACATAACGAGTTCTATATAAGGTGTAAATATTAGGTGATATAAGATGAACAAACGTAAGAAAATGGCCCTGCTCAAGCACCGCCGCAAGAGAAGAAAGTTTGAGGAGCGCAGGAAGGCGCTGAACCTCGCCTCCGGCGTGGCAACCAAAACGGCTGTTAAGACAGCTGTCAAGAAAGAGATCGAGATACCCAAGCCCGTCAAGGCGCTGGCCGACATGCTTAAAGCGCCGCCCGCCAAAAAGCCGGCTGTTAAGAAAGAGAAGCCCCAGCCGGTGAAAGCCGAAGTCGCTGAAAAGGTGGAAAAAGCCAGGAAGGCGCCGGTTAAAAAGAAAGCCGGCCCGGCATCCGGATCTACCGCGGCAGCCAAGGCGGCAGCGCCCAAGAAGCCTGCCGTCCGGAAAAAGAAGCCTGAGTCCACCGAAGGGGGTTGATGGGGCAAGCTTATCTGCTAACGGGCATGCCCGGCACAGGTAAAACCAGCATCATCAAACAGGCTATTTCGCAGTCCAACTGCAATGCTGGCGGATTCTTCACGCAGGAAATCCGAAACGTAGGCATCCGGGAAGGTTTCCGCATCGTCACCCTGGACGATAAGGAAGGAGTGCTGGCGCATATAACCATCGACAGCCCTTTCCGCGTGGGCAAATACGGCGTGGATATCGATGTGCTCAATACCACCGGTATCGACGCCATCTACGACGCCATCGAGCACAATGACATTGTGGTGATCGATGAGATCGGCAAGATGGAGCTTTTCTCCCCACGTTTCATTCAGGCCGTACAGGATGCATTGAGCAGCCCCAAGAAGGTGCTGGGAACGATAACCCTCAAGCCGCACCCTCTGGCCGATACCATCAGGCAGATCAGGAACATCAAGGTAACCGAGCTGACGCGCAACAACCAGAGATACGTGCTGGCCGAGATGCTGGCCTGGCTGGCATATACCGGTAAATGAATATAGACCTGGTCTCCATCGGTGATATCCATCCCGGCATCCTCCAGCAGCTGAAAGACGGTCTGGAAGTGGTATTCGGATGTCCAGTGCGCATCGGTGAGTCCATCGAAATTCCCGGGGATGCATTCGACCGCGCCAGGGACCAGTATCTGTCCGATACCCTGCTCGACCGGCTGCGGCAGTACGAGCATAAATCCAAACATGTGCTGGGGGTGACCGAGGCCGACATCTTCACCCACGGCCTCAACTTCGTATTCGGCCAGGCTGACAGCGTCAATCGCGTGGCGCTGATCTCCCTGAATCAGCTGAGAGACGAGCACACGCTCGAAGGCGGAGATAAGCTGCTGTTGGAAAGGTCGCTCAAAGAGGCCGTCCACGAGCTCGGGCACACGCTGGGGCTGGGGCATTGCGAGGACGTCAAATGCGTCATGCATTTTTCCAACAGCCTGGTCGACACGGACGTTAAGGGCCTCTATTTCTGCAGCCGTTGCCGTCCGAAACTGATAGAATAAACGGCGTATATTTTGATGCAGCCTGCCGTCGCAGGTTCTATTTAACAGCACACCAGGAGGCTCGCGTGAAGAAACTGGATGACTACAGCGGCGATTTCAATCCCGATCTCAAGCCGAGCGATTTTTCCTACGAAGCGCTGGAGAAGCTGATCAGAACATATGCAAAGCTTTACAAGGCGCTGGATGGGTACTGGTACCTCTCCCTCATGGAGAAGCGGGGCAATGACGAGGCGCTGGCCTGCGACATACTTGTGTGGGAAAAATTATGCCTCTATGAAATGAAGCAGATCACCAGCGCCTTTAATATCACGGGAAAAGACGTCAAGTCACTGATGAAAGCCGTTCAGATCAGCCCATGGGCCTGGAATATTAAATTCAGCTTCGAGATCATTAATGATAACCATATAATATGGACCGTGCAGCACTGCCCCACCGTCAGTGCGCTGGAGCGCGAGGGGCGTGGAAGGGAGAACGACATCTGCAACACCGTGGAGCCCAGGTTGAACAGGTTATATGCGTCCTTTTTCAACCCGGACATACAGGTCAACTGCCTGAAAACACCGCCGCGCGAGAGCGAGAATGACTATTACTGCCGCTGGGAATTCAAACTGTGAACTGCCGTTAAGGCCTTCTACTGTATTATGACTTGGGGGTTTACCACATGAGCTGTGTTTTTTGTGAAATCGTCCAGGGGACCCGCAAAGGGTACAGGATTTATGAAACAGATCACTCCATGGTGATCCTTGACATTAATCCTCTGGCGAAAGGGCATTGTCTGGCCATATCAAAGAGACACGTCCAGTGGTGGCATGATTTAAGGGAAGATGAGATATCGGACCTTTTCAATGCATGCAAAATGGCTGCGGAAAAGATTAAAAAAGCCTATAAGCCAGATTTCGTTATGATGTATGCGCGCGGAAGAAGAATTCCCCATGTGCACATATTCCTTATCCCCACCTGTAAAGGCGACGCGATCGATCGGTTTTTCAATGCTTTGGAGGGATTCCAGGAATCCGTAACGGAGCTTTCAGAAATAAAGTTGCAATTCGATGAAATATCCCGGGATCTATTGAAATCCGACTGAAGAACTATTCTGATCCAGTGAAGTGATCTACGATAACCTGGATACACTATCTTCGTATTCGATCAACTGAGATTTAATTTTTTGCAGATCCCTCACAGCTGTATGAATTTTATTCAGCTCGGGATCGATACTGTCGCTTTTCTCGATCCTTTTCTTGTGAGCGGCGTTGATAGCTCCTTCCGTTGAATCAATCGTCCGCTGTATCTGCCTGTCCAGCTCACGGCCAAAAGCATAGAATGAATCCGTAATATTGCAGACCGTGGCCCAGCGCAGATTCCCAACATTATGGGAGATAATGGCGTCGATATCCTCAACCAGACGTTTACGCAGCCTTCTCATTCTCATCTTCCCCGGAAGGAGACTTTCAGTCCAGTTTTCAGGCAGGGGGCTCCAGTTAACCCTCCAACCTTCCGTAACCCAGAAAGGTTTGTGCTTCATCTCAAGTATGTCCTCTCCGCATGATCTGATATAGCTGATTTCAAATATATCGGCAGCTGCTTTACGTACAGATTCAACCAGTTCGATCAATTGCTGCTGATAAGAACCCAGAGTAGCATTGACATGCTCATCCATTTGCAATGCAGTCTTTTCCAGTTCCCGATTAAATACGGATGGGACAACTTCGCTGATATATTGACTCGATTCCTTCTCTACAGAGCCGATATCCTTTGACTCCCTCAGCAGTCGGTCGACCTCATCACACAGTTGTTTATAGTATGACCTGAACAGCTCACCCGATTGTTCGTTGATAAGTTCAACCGTGCGTTTCTGGTCGCCCGCCAGCAGATCTTTGAAGGTTATCTTTTTCTTCTCCGCCTCCTTAAGCTTGGTCTGAAAAACCTCAATCCGTTTTTCCAGGTCATCCAGCGGAAGGCTCAGCGATCTCTGTTGCAGCTGTAGCTGCATGAGTGAATCGCCGACGATATCCTGTGTCTTCCTGGTTAAAGCGCGATTCAATACATGAGACTTCTTCTCTACCAAAAATTTAACAAGATGGTCCTCGACGGTTTCCATGCCGCTATTGCGCCAGAGTTCAACATTGTTGCCGGCCCGCGCTTCCAGCCCCTGCTTCGCCGAGATATTGAATATTGATATTTTCTCCCCGACCCCCGCTTGTTCCTCCAGTACTCTTTTCAGAAAAGCCCCCGCTTCTGTCTGCTCGCCGTTGCTCAGATAATCTATTTTATTCATTATGAAAAAAAGCTGTACCACGCGGGCTTTTACCGATTTCAAAAATTCCGTCTCAACCTGCGTGATGGGCGGATCGGCGGAGATGAGGAAAAAGGCGGCGTCGCACTGCGGGATAAATTTTAAAGTGGCTTCGGTATTATGAGCGAAAGTTGAGCCGATGCCGGGTGTATCGATAAGAACCACTCCATTATGCAGGAGAGAAGATGGATGGCCAACTTCCACTGATTCGACTGCAAGACGATTCAGTGGATTTTTTTCTTCCGTAACGTATCCAGCCAGTATTTCGCTGGCTTGTTCGCTATCCGCAGCAGCAAATATCTCTGTCCTGCCTCCAGAATAAGCAACCCTGATCGTGCGTTCAGGCGCCCATGAGATGAAGGTGGGGACAGACGTGAGTGGTACTACCGCTGATGGAAGCAATTTCTCTCCCAGTAAAGCATTCAGGAATGTGCTCTTACCCCGCTTGAACTGTCCCAGCACGGCAAGGTGGAAACGGGATTCCGACAGGCGACTCTGAATTTCGCAAATCCTTTGCTGCTCGGCGGATAAATCGGCGCCGGCAGCGCAGAGAAGGCTATTAATCTCCTCCAGCAGCATATGCAGTACGCCTTCAGTTTTTTCGTGTTTATGGTCATCCATATATGTTTTCGTTCCCATCTAATCATTGATTATATCGGACATTTGCAGCCTTTATAAAAACGAAAGCGTTTTGAGAATCGATACAGCATAGTACGTATACTCAAGAGAGGGAATACCCATCACATCCTTCCTGGCGAAGCCACCGTTGCTGCGCTGGCAGTTCTTGACGAAGGATGTTATCCAGTCAGCGATATCAATCCTCTGTCCCAGATTTGCCATACAGCTGGATAGCCAGAATATATCCTCAATAAAATTCAACCGCCACATTTTAGCCCTGTCATAGAGGTAGTCCCCTGTAAAAATTAATTCAGCCAGTTTATAGCCGGTAAGCTTGAAAATCTCGATAGCGTAATAAGTTGAGGCCGGAGTGGACAGATTGCCTTTACCGAAGCCACCGTCCCGGTTGGCAAACTTCAAGACAAAGTCATTGATAGTACGCCCGTCAAAATCCATTCCGAGGCTGATCATTATCCTCAACACACGATAGGTTGTTTCAAGTTCAGAGACGACCTCGATGTCGAGATTACTGACCACACCGAAGCCACCCATATCGTTTCTCAGCTTATTGATACGATCCACATAGCGGCGCGGCAACTGCACATTAAACTGAAGATCTCCCAGCACCTCGGTTGCAGCAAACAGGCCGTTTATGCTGAGAATGGAGTTGCTTTTTAACGCATCGACAAAGAATTTCCGGGTTGCGGCGGGACTTTCCGGCGCGAAGCCAAGCATCGACAGGGTCCTGACCGCATAATAAGTATCCACGGCGCTGGAAGGTGGAATACGGGCAAAGAAATAACCTCCGTCATCGAGGCGGCATCTCTCGATATATCGCCGTACATTCTCACTGATCAATTCAGCAGACATAGCATGCCTGTGGCAGTTTTAAAGATTGAAACATAGTTGTTTCCCGGTTTGAAAATAAATTAGCCTCTACTGGTCAACCAGTAGAGGCTATTATCTCGCTATCCGAGCTGTTCAGGATATTATCCCCCGGCGAGCCTCATCGCCTTATAGAACAGTAAATATTTTAGCAGCCCTGCATTTATAATGTAAACACAACCCGTAGCCTCCGATATCACCGGGAATATGTCTTGCAGGAATTTACGTTACAGTGCTATTGACAAAAAAATAATTAACTCCTAATATAATATTGTCCATCGACCCGCAGGGGCGGTGAGTCAAAGTCAGGGTAATAGAATACAAAGTCCGCTTGGATCAGCGATGACCGAGACGGCGCATACAGAGAGACTGTAATGACCTTCCCGGCTGCTGCCTGGAAGGTTTTTTTATTGCCCTGAAGGCATCGAAAGATGAAACAGACTATTGGTTTTATCGGCGCCGGGATGACCGGTACAGCGCTCGCTGTCCGCCTGTGGCAGCAAGATTACGAAATTATCGCCGTCAGCAGCAGGAGCATAGAGTCGGCCCGCCGGCTGTCTTCCTTTGTCAGCGGCTGCACGGTATGCGACGGGGCGCAGCAGGTCGCCGACCTGGCACAGGTTGTTTTCATCACCACGCCGGATGACATCATCCCCGATATCGCCGCCGGCGTCAGGTGGCGCCCCGGGCAGATCGCAGTCCACTGCAGCGGCGTACATTCCATCGATATCCTTGAGCCGGCCGCCGGGAGCGGCGCACACACCTGCTGCCTGCATCCGCTGCAAACATTTGCCGGCATCGAAGAGGCCATCAACAACATCTCCGGCTCCACCTTCGCTCTGGAGGGCGATCAAGAGGGGCTCGCGGCTGCGCGCGAGATGGCGCAGGCGCTGGAGGGAAATATCATCCTGCTCAAGGCGGGAGATAAGGTCAAATACCATATCGCCGCAGTCACGCTATCAAACTACCTGGTTGCGCTGATGAAAACCTCCGCCGACCTGTGGCAATCGTTCGGCATACCCCAGGAGGAGGCGGTCAAAGCCCTTCTGCCGCTGCTCAAGGGAACCGTCCGCAATATCGAGCGGGTGGGCATACCGGGCTGCCTGACCGGCCCCATCGCCAGGGGAGACGTCGAGACCGTGCGCAAGCATGTGAACGCGCTGGCAGCAGAGCAGCCGGATAGAACAGGCATCTACCGCGTGATGGGGCTGAAAACACTGGAGATCGCCCTGGCCAAAGGGAGGATCAGCCTTGAGACCGCGGACGAGATACGCGTCCTGTTGAACGGGATGGGTGAAACAACTGCCCCCGACTACAGGAATACGTTCAGAGATTACGATCTTGAATTCGCCTCCAGGTATCTGTCGATGTCTACGGAGGAATAAAGGTGTACTCAAATAGTCTGGACCGGCAAGGAGATAAAAGGATGTCAACTTTCAGGACCATGCTCAAAAGCAAAATACACCGGGCAAGGGTAACCGACTGCAACATAGATTACGAAGGCAGCGTCACGATCGACAGCGACCTGCTGAAGGCGGCGGACATATTGCCTTACGAGAAAGTAGAGGTCCTCAATATCAACAACGGGGCCAGGTTCAGCACCTATGCTATCGAGGGCGAGCCCGGATCGGGCTGCATCTGCCTGAACGGCGCGGCAGCCAGGCTGGTCTGCCTGGACGACCTGGTCATCATCCTCACTTACCATGAAGTGCCGTCGGACGAGGCCGAAAAAGTTAAACCCCGCCTGGTATATGTGGACAGGCGTAACCGGATCACATCCGTTAAAAACGTTGACTCCTGGATGGACGACCTGATAGCGGCAAGGTAGCCGGAGGCTGGCATCCATGCCGATCACGATCAACAAGATCCAGGACCTCAAGAACGCCGGTGAGAAAATCGTCATGCTCACGGCGTACGATTACTCCACCGCCAAAGTCGTCGATGAGGCCGGAGCGCACCTGATTCTGGTCGGCGACACGCTGGGCATGGTCATCCTCGGTTACAGCACCACCATACCTGTCACCATGGACGAGATGCTGCACCATGTCAAAGCCGTTGTCCGGGGC
>JAFGHL010000040.1 GCA_016930155.1 Dehalococcoidia bacterium
CTGGAGGAAAGGAAATGAGCATCGCATTAGCCAACAGGGTACATACACCGGTTCTCGCAGACGAGGTTGTAGAGGCGCTGGATGTCAAACCGGGTAAGCGTTATATCGACTGTACCCTTGGCGGTGGCGGCCATTCCCTTGCCATCCTGTCCGGATGCCAGCCCGGAGGCCAATTGCTCGGCATAGACGCTGATCCAGAAGCGATAAACCTTGCTCAACACAACCTTTACGATTTCTTTGAAAGCTCCATCATCATCAACGACAACTTTTACAATCTTGAGAATATCTGCCGCGAGACCGGCTTTTTGGCTGCCAGCGGTATCCTCTTCGACCTTGGGTTATCATCTCTTCAACTTGCCAGCGCGGAGCGCGGCTTCAGCTTCCAGCTAAGCGGCCCTCTGGACATGAGGTTCAATCCGGATGAACAGCTTACCGCCGCAGATATCGTCAACAAGCTCCCCGAGCCCAAGCTGGCTCAACTTATACTAATCTACGGCGAGGAGCCTATGGCAAATAGAATCGCCAAAAACATTGTTGACCATCGGCCGATCTCGGATACTGCAGACCTTGCTGCTACAGTCTCCGACGCAATAGGTGATCGCTTAAGCAAGATACATCCCGCTACCAGAACCTTCCAGGCTTTGCGAATAGCGGTTAACAGGGAACTGGACCACCTGACTACCGCCCTGGACCAGAGTCTTAATTGCCTGGAAAAAGGCGGAAGGCTGGCCGTTATCAGCTATCACTCACTTGAAGACCGCATTGTTAAAAACTTTATGCTGCGCGAGACCAGGGGCTGCATCTGCCCACCCACCGTACCACAGTGCCGCTGTCAGCATAAACCATCACTGGCACTGCTCAGCAAACACCCTGTATATCCCAGTGATGAGGAGATCGAAAGAAATCCGCGTGGTCGGAGCGCAAAACTCCGCGTGGCGGTTAAGCTATAAAAAATACAGGAGGCAAAGAAAATGATCGGAGCAAAAAGACTCAATTCCATCCTGAACAACGACCGGAAGCTTTTAACCATTTTCGGGGGCATGGTCTTCGATGGAGTCGTTTTCATCAGCCTGGCAGTAGCAATCGCCATCCTCTACTTTATGCAGTAATTACTAGACTATTGGAAAAACATTAAATCAAAGGAGGCTTGGATTAATGACCAAAAAACTTATTACCGGCATCGATGTGGGTACAACCAAAATCTGCACCATAGTTGCTACCCTCGATTCAGGGGGTGCTCTTCAGGTGCTCGGTGTCGGACAGGTACCGTCCCACGGCCTACATAAAGGCATGGTGGTCAATGTCGAGGAGGCCAGGGACTCTGTAGCCGAATCGGTCAAACGCGCTGAACAGGCCAGCGGTGTCAAGATCGAATCGGCATACATCGGTGTCACAGGCCGGCACATCAGCTCGGTCAACAGCCACGGTGTGGTTGCCATACCGCGCACCGACAGGTTGGTTAGGTCGGACGATCTGTCACGCGTGCTGTCTGCGGCCAAGAACATGAACATACCGGACGACAGGAAGATTCTGCACCAGATACCACGCGGCTACAGCCTGGATACCCAGGAGAAGATCAAGAATCCGGTGGGAATGCACGGTTTCCGGCTGGATGTTGAAACACACATAATTACGGCATCCACCGCATCCGTACAGAATTTGGTTAAATGCGTGCGCAGCGTGGGAGTCGAGATCGATGACCTGGTACTCGAGCCGCTGGCCAGTGGCGAGTCCGTACTCACCCCCGAGGAGAAAGAGATCGGCGTCATTATGGCTGATATCGGAGGCGGAACAACGGACATCGCAGTATTCAAGGACGGCAGCATATATCACACGTCCATTATCCCGGTGGCAGGCTACCAGTTCACCAGTGACCTCTCCATCGGCCTGGGGTTGCCCTTCGAAATCGCAGAAGCGATGAAGAAAAAGTACGGCAACGTTTACCCCGAGACCGGCTCCAAGGACGAAGGATCCACTCTGACAGTGGAAGACGGCCACAGCGTTTCCTACAAAGACCTCAGCAACATCCTGAGGGACCGCATGGAAGAGCTGCTCAGACTGATACTGCTGGAAATGCCGGACACCAGCTATGCCTCTCTTGCTCCTGCAGGCCTGGTTATGACCGGCGGCGGATCCAAGATGAACGGACTTGAAGCTCTGGCCCGCGCCACCATTCGCATCCCCACCAGGATCGGCGAACCGATGGGAGTCTATGGTATCACCGATGTGCTGCATGATCCGGCTAATGCCACCGGCGTAGGTTTGCTGCTCTGGGCCATCAAGACAGGCGGCAAACCTACCTGGGAAGCAAAGCCCAAACAGGCAAGCTCGGTAAACAATGTCATGGGTATGCTCAAAAAATTCTTCGGCGCATAAATAAAATTTTCGTGAATTGCAGGAGGTTAATTAAAGAATGTCAAAATCAATGTTCTCGACCGCACCGGCCAAGATAAAGGCCATAGGCTGCGGGGGCGGCGGATCCAACGCCATCACCCGCATGGTACGCGAAGGCATCAAGGGCGTGGAATTCATTTGCATGAACACCGATGCCCAGGCTCTGGCACTGGCTGAAGTACCGGTCCGTGTCCAGCTCGGTGAAAAACTGACCCGCGGTCTCGGCGCCGGCGGCGACCACAACGTCGGACGCAAATCAGCCGAGGAAAGCCGTCAGGCCATCCAGGAAGTGGTGGCCGGGGCTGACATGGTATTCATCACGGCCGGCATGGGCGGCGGTACCGGCACCGGCAGCATACCTGTCGTAGCCGAAACAGCCCGGTCCTCAGGCGCACTGACTATTGCCATTGTCACCAAGCCATTCTCCTTCGAAGGCGGCCGCCGCATGAAGGTCGCCGAGGAAGGTATCCTTCAGCTGTGTGACAAGGTGGACACGCTGGTCATCATCCCCAACGACCGCATAATCGAGCTCTGCGACAATAAGACCACCGTAGACAATGCCTTCAGGCTGGCAGACGATGTGCTGCGCCTGGGTGTACAGGCTATCGCCGAAGTAGTGACCGTTCCCGGATTGATCAATCTGGACTTCGCAGATATCCGGGCCATCATGAAGAACTCGGGCCCAGCATGGATGTCAGTCGGACACGGCAAGGGCACAAACAGGGCCGTAGAGGCCGCTAAGAACGCCCTGGCAAGTCCGATGCTCGATGTGTCCATCAGCGGCGCCAAGGGCGTGCTCTTCAACGTCACCGGCGGCAGCAATCTGACCCTTTTCGAGTGCAACGAGGCGGCCGACGTTATCGCACAGTCAGTCGACCCCGATGCCAACATCATTTTCGGTGTCGTCTTCAATCCCCAGATGGAGGACGATGTCCAGATCACTATCATAGCAACGGGCTTTACTGCGCAATATGGTTCAGGCGTACCCACTGAGGTCGAACTGCGCAGACTGCTGAGAGGAGCAACCGAAGACAGCCTCGATGTACCTTCATTCCTGAGGAGAGGCTCGCGTTATCCCAATGCGCAGGCGGCGGCTCCCCAGCCGGTAGGCATCAACAGGATGCAGCGCTGACCTTTTTCTAAGAACCATAAGTCCATCAGAACAGGACGGAGAAAATTCTCCGTCCTGTTCTCTTTATGTCTCCTGAACCATTGACTCTTACTATATGTTGTGTTAGTATCCAGTAGAACCACATGTTATAGTGTTGATAGATGAAGTGTCCTTCTTGCGGTGAGCCGGAATCAAGGGTCATAGACTCCAGGAGTCTGGGGGACGAGATCAGGCGGCGGCGCGAATGCATCGTTTGCCAGTCTCGTTTTACCACCTACGAGAGGCTGCAGAATAGAAGCCTGTACGTAATTAAGAAGGACGGTCGCCGCGAGGAGTTCGACCGTGAAAAGTTGTTTTCCGGGATACGCAAGGCCTGCGAGAAACGTCCCATGCCGACCGGCACTATCGAGAAGCTGGTGGAGACGATTGAGGCCGAGCTTTACAGTCTTGGCAAGACGGAGGTACCCAGTTCCCTCATAGGAAAGATTGTGATTACCAAGTTGGCAGAGCTCGATCACATAGCTTACATACGCTTCGCCAGCGTTTACTACGAGTTTTCCGATATCACAACTCTTAAACAGGCAGTTGATACTCTTATCGAGAGCAAGCTTGGAGCTCCACTGGATGGCCAGCTTCCTCTTATTAAAAAAGATGAGCTGTCCGGGCAGCGGCGGCGATCGAGGCTGAAACAGCAAAATGGTAAATAAACAGCTCAAGAATCAGCTTCCGGATTCGGTCAGGAATTTCGTAGCCAGGACGGTTTTTACTTATACCCAGACCATGGGCATCACTGATAGGCCTGAACTCGAGGAGCTAACTGAACAAGTAATATCGAGGTTGGAGAAAATAATGTCTATGGATGAACAGACCGCAGCTAAAAGGATCGAACCTGCACTGCCGGGTATGGAACACCTGGTTGCACCCGCTACGCCACCTCTTCCGCAGAAGGAACGCATAGTCACGATAGTCAACGAGCTGCTGGCCGAAAAGGCCAGTGCCAGGCCATCTGTGGAGAGGCAAGCCGGTCAGCCACCACCCCCGGCTAAGGCTTCACAACCGGCGAGGACGGCGCCGGTAAATAAATCAGCTCCTGCTGAACTGAAACTATCAGAGAATGCCCTGCTAGTGCTGGAGAAAAGGTATCTGCAAAAAGACGCTCAGGGCAATCCCGCTGAGAAAGCCGAGGATCTTTTCAGAAGGGTCAGCAAGCACATTGCTACGGCAGAATTGATATTCGATAAAAATGTTGATGTAAGCGAGTGGGAAGATAAGTTTTATCGTCTGATGATTTCAATGGATTTTTTGCCCAATTCACCAACTCTTATGAATGCCGGGCGTGAACTCGGGCAGTTATCCGCCTGCTTTGTCCTTCCCATAGAGGACTCCATGGAATCCATTTTTGATGCCGTCAAATATACAGCGCTGATTCATAAAAGCGGAGGAGGCACCGGGTTCTCATTTTCCCGCCTCAGGCCCAAGCAGGATCGAGTTGGCTCCACCGGCGGCGTAGCCAGCGGACCTGTATCATTCATGCGCGCTTTCGATACCGCCACCGACGTCATCAAGCAGGGCGGTATGCGCAGGGGCGCCAACATGGGCATCCTCAATGTAAATCATCCCGATATACTTGAATTCATCACCTCCAAGGAGGACCCTAAAGCTTTCACTAACTTCAACATATCAGTGGCTGTCACTGATGATTTCATGCAGGCTGTCGAAGACGATGGAGACTACAGCCTGATCAATCCCAATACCGGGGCTGTGGAAGGGCGTCTGAATGCCCGGCAGGTCTTCAGTAAGATAATAGATATGGCATGGAAGACCGGGGATCCCGGCATCATTTTCATAGACCGTATCAACGATTTCAACTCAACACCCAATCTGGGCAAAATCGAGAGCACCAATCCCTGCGGTGAGCAACCCCTTCTCCCTTATGAATCCTGTAACCTGGGCTCCGTCAACCTCTCCCACATGCTACGCAAAGCAAACGGCAAATGTGAAATCGATTACAACAATCTCAGGGAGACTGTCAGGCTGGCAGTTCGCTTCCTGGATGATGTAATCGAGGTAAATCAATATCCCCTGCCCCAAATATCCGATATGACGCGCAGGACCCGAAAAATCGGCCTTGGCGTTATGGGCTTCGCCGACATGCTGATTCAACTTCGCGTTCCATATAATTCCGACAAATCCCTGGAGATAGCGGAGAAGATCATGCGCTTTATATCAGAGGAGGCTACGGCCGAATCTGTTATACTGGGCACATCACGTGGGCTCTTCCCTGCCTTTGAAGGAAGCACCTACGACACCCACGGCGGTCCCCAGGTTAGGCACGCAAACAGAACCACTATCGCGCCCACGGGCACGCTCAGCATCATCGCCAACTGCTCCAGCGGCATCGAGCCACTCTTTGCGCTCAGCTACTTTCGGCATATATTGGACAACCAGACTCTCATAGAAATCAACCCCTATTTTGAGGAAGTTGCCAGAAAAGAGGGCTTCTATTCAACCGAATTGATGAAAAAACTGGCCGAGGGTGGCAGTCTGAATGATATGAAGGAAGTTCCAGACTGGGTAAAAGAAGTATTTGTAACCTCTCACGAGATTTCATCCGATTGGCACGTTAAAATACAGGCAGCTTTCCAGAAATACACGGACAGCGCTGTCTCCAAAACAGTCAATCTTCCTTTTGAGGCCACCATCGAGGATGTGCAAAAAGTATATATGTCTTCCTATAAATCCGGCCTTAAGGGCATAACCATTTACAGGGACAAAAGCCGCGATAGCCAGGTTCTTAACATGGGACAGAAGGCAAGTGCCGAAGTCCAAATAGCTGAAAGCGAGGGCAGGCCGGCGCCCCGGCAAAGACCAAAGATCACCAGAGGCATCACAGAACGTGTTACGACCGGTTGCGGCTATATTTATGTAACGGTTAACTTCGATGACAAGGGAATCTGCGAGGTATTCTCCAGCCTGGGCAAAGCCGGCGGTTGTGCCTCGGCTCAGCTGGAGGCCACCAGCAGGTTGATCTCGCTGATATTGAGGTCAGGCATAGAAGTGGCCTCGGTGATAAAACAGCTCAGGACTATTAGATGCCCCTCTGTGTCCTGGGAAAACGGCCGCTCTATCCTGTCCTGCGCCGACGCCATCGGCAGCGTACTTGAGAAATATGTTAAAAAAGAGGATGATGGTACATCGAATTATGCAATGAGCCAGCAGGCTAATTATATCGGTCAATGCCCCGATTGCGGTAACCAGCTAGTATACCAGGAAGGTTGCCATATATGCCCAAGTTGCGGCTATACTAAATGCGGATAATATAACCTGGCAGGATTTGTGAGGCGGGTGATGAATGGATACCGTTGAGAACCGCTATTCCCTTGCATATAAGCAAATAGTCAAAGCTGCCAACGATACGCTTCCCCTGAAAAAACTGGTAAGCACCATCGCTGCCAGCGCCGCCAAGGGACTGCATGCATCCGGTTGCGCAATTATGCTGCTCAACCCGCGCAAGGAATACCTCGATATACTTGGCGCATGGGGACTGAGTGACCTTTATCTGCGTAAAGGAGCAATAAATGCCAGAAAAAGCTACCCTGATATACTTGATGGCAAGATCGTTGCCGTGGACGATATTGTTTCTGATAAGCGTACCCAATACCCAGATCAGGCGGCTCGTGAGCAGATCAAATCTTTGCTCGGTGCTCCCATACTGCAGCATGGCGAGGTGATCGGCGAAATAAGGATTTACACACGTGAAAAACGGCGCTTCAAACCGAACGAGAGAGATTTCATCTCCACTGTAGCCAATCTATTGGCCCTGACTCTGGAGAAGATTGAGCTTGCCCAGGACCTCAACAACCGCCATCAGTCCAACATCATGCAGCAGAAAAGGCTAACCAGTTTCTCCGATCTGCCTCTATCTCCTATCAGACCCGTTAATTTCGGCCACCCCAGCGAAGAGGAATTCGCCCGATTGCTGGATTTTTATCAGGTGGAATGGTTATATGAGCCGCGTTCTTTTCCTCTTTCCTCGCAGGACAATCGCATTACTGAGATGTTTACACCTGATTTCTATCTGCCGGAAATAGACCTGTATATAGAGCTCACCACGTCTAAACAGAGCCTGATAACTGAGAAGAACCGCAAGGTACGACACTTGAAGCAGCTTTATCCCGATATCAGCATCAAGCTGCTCAATAAAGGCGACTATCTCAAACTGTTTGCCCGACATGGGTTCATTCCACTGGGCGAAAGCAAGATGAAAGGCATACAGCGTTACCTGTTTAATAAAACCCAGATCCAGCGCAGGGTCAAATTGCTGGCCAAGCAAATATCAAAGGATTATCAGGGAGAGGAACTTGTCCTCATAGGCATCCTTAAAGGTGTTGTTTGTTTTATGTCCGACCTCATGCTCAATATGTCCATACCGGTAACCTTGGACTTCATGGCTATATCCACACCGGCCGATAAGGCCGACCTTTCCGTAAGAATATTGAAGGACCTGGACACTAATATCGAGAACAGGCATGTTCTGATGGTGGAGGATATCGTGGATACGGGTATGACCCTGAATTATGTGCTCAACAGCCTTTCCTCCCGAAAACCGGCCAGCCTGAAGGTCTGTACCCTCCTGGATAAACGGGTTCGACGATTGATAGATGTACACCTGGATTACGTAGGTTTCGAAGTTCCGGACGAGTTCGTGGTTGGATATGGTTTAGATATGGGTGGTAAATACCGCAACTTGCCTTTTATCGCCATACTGGAATAGCTCCAAAAAAATAAGGTGCCCCAAGTAACCTCGTTTTCCCGGTTCCTCATCCACCCCCTCGCACCGGCCAGCCTTCGCTTACCATGTGTTAGGGCCTCTGCCTCCCCGTTCCAACTTTGATTACTTGGGACGTTAATAAAATTAGCACATAACCGCATACATGTCAATACCCTGCTTGAACGTAGTTAATAAATTTTTAAAAATTTTTTACCGTGCGAATTTTACCCTTTTACAGCATGTGTAGTTGCATTAAAGCATCTGCGATATCCTGTCCACAGAAGAGTGAAATGATACCTCCCATGGCTAAAAACGCACCTAACCGCATGGGTTGATTCAGCTTTTTCATCTTGAACGCCACCAGCAAGGCAGCAGTCAATCCTCCTGCCAGAATGGCTATGTATAAGGCTACTAATACCACGGGGTAACCAACTGACGCACCAATCAATCCAGCCATGCCAACATCACCGAAGCCTATCAGCTTACTTTTAAACAACTTTGGTATGGCCCAGATCAGGGAAAAAGCGCCGAATCCTGTGGCAAATCCGGCTGATGCGCTCATTAAGTTCGGTGTGTTTCCCGTGATAGGCTGCAGCGCTGCAAAGCAGAGAGCCGCTGCAATACCTGGATAAACGATGACATGCGGCAGCATTTCCTGTTCCATGTCTGTTATAAAAAGTATGATAAGAAAAGATACCAGGACAGCTGTCTGCAACGCCTGCCAAGATATGCCATACATGATAAATGCCCATGCAAAGAACAGGCCACTGAATAACTCGACCAGCAATGAATGTATCGGAATTGACTCTCTGCAATAGCGACATTTCCCCTTCAATATCAGGTAACTCAATACAGGAAAGAGATCCACAGGTTTTAATACATGATTACATTTTGAACAGTGCGAAGGCGGGCTTAAAATGGACTGGCCGGCAGGAACCCTGTCTGCAACTACATTTAGAAAACTTCCAATGCTGATGCCAAACAGAAAAACAATTACTGAAAAAACTATTTCCAATTTAACTTTCGCCTTTGTTAACGTTTATCGGCCGGTTGACCAGCGGCCAGAACATCAATTATTTCCTTTACAAAAGGCTGGAACCCATTCTGCTCACTGCCTGTATTGATAAGTATATCCTCGAGAACGGCAACATCCTCTGGTGGAATACTATCGGCAGCCCGGCGAAAGGAATCCGCCGCTCTTGATAAACTGCTACTGTAAACCTCAGCAACTCCCAGTAATGTCTGCCCGACCCAGTCGTCCGGATGACAGTTTGTATATACCTGCAATCCTTCCACTACCTTATCGATACCTCCATACAACGCCAGGTCTCGACAGAAGTCCATGTAATACCGAAAATTTTTGTAATCAGTTTTTACTGGATACAGGTAGCAGTTAGCCGCAGGGCAGTAGCAGTGATTATAAATATCGAGTACACCCAAGTAATATATGGTCTGCACCCATTCGACATCTGCTTCTCGTGATCGCATCAGCATACGCTCTGCTTCTGTGTGGTTTCCGCTCATCATAAGAGCCAGTGACCATTTATTCAGAATAACGGCGTTTTCAGGCAGCAATGCGTTGGCCCTCTGATAATAATAAAACGCATCACTCCACAAATCAGAATTCGAGTGGGATGCCCAGTATGAATAGGTATCACCTGTAACATAGCTCCAATAAGCCAGGTATGGTTCTCGCTGCCCGGCAGCTTCATAAGCTGCAATGCTCAAAGCCATGAGTTTGGATCTCTCTTCGGCATCATTTGAAGCAATTGCCTTTCTGAATGCATACGCGCCGATATGTCCGTAGTATACGGCTTCACCCGGTTCCAGCTTTGCCGCCTCAGCCAGAGCCGTCATGGTCTTGTTTGAATCATCTGCCCACATGATAAGCGCACTATTCAATTTCATATCTGCAACCAGCGGGCTAAGAGTCAGTCCAACTCCGATACCGATGAACACGATTATAACCAGCACTGCCGATATCTTTCTGATTTTCCCCTGCTGTGTTTTCTCAGACAGCCCTTCTACCTTTGGAACACTTGATGCTGCAGAATGAATATATCCAGAGCAACCGTCAATACGAACCTGGGCAACCATTAAAGCTAAAATCAGCCAAAAGAAAAACTCCGGTAATATGGCTGTCGGATTGAACATTATGTAAATGCAGTATTGAGCCATGCCTGCTATGAAAGCAGCCACAGTATAAATCATGTCCTTTTGAGATGTCCGGGCCAAAAAACGCAACGCCAAATAAAAGAAAGTAATCACAATAGTCAGAAAAAAGGCCAGCCCCAGCACACCCACGGTCGTCGCGAGATAAAGATAATGGTTTTCCGGTTGGCCCAGCAAAACGGAGTTATGCGTATCAGTGCTTTTCATATCTTGAGGATAACGAGTCTGAGACACTATTACGAACGTCTCGGGGCCATAACCCATCCACCTTCTTAATAAATGCAGATCGTCCTGATAAAAGGGTACTTCGGGCGAATCTATAATTATTCGTGCGGCGCACTCCCACTGCTTAACCCTTAAAGACAGTGTTGGCAGTCCGGCTTGCCCGGCTAGAGATGTATCATGTGTGTAAGATCCCACGGATTTACCATCCATCTCTTGCAGCAATGTCTGCCCGACAATAACGGTGGCAGTCAAGAATAGAGCCAGCAGCACAATAATACTTAAGGTTAGAATGGCCTTTTTCTTTAAATAAACTCCTGCGACCAGGATATATATGAAAATACCCGGTACAAAAAGCAGTATGGTAATGGAATACTGCGCAAGAAACAGGCATATCACCTGCAGTATCAGCGACAGTAACAATCCTGTTGTCTTTAATGCTTTTAACTTGCTTGAACCCGTGCTTTGCACGACTATTTTGATTAGTGCCAGGGTAACAGGGATACTGATAGCGATGAAGCAACTTAATGATAGGGGATTACCATCAGTTGATGATATGCGTCCATTTCTTGAGAGCCATGACAGCAGCCAGGGATCAGCGAACTCCAGTATACCGAACAGGGACACCGCGCCCGCCGAAGCTGCCACCACTGCAAGCACTCTCAACAGCTGCACACGTCGCCGTATAGACAGGGCTAATATGAAAAATAATACAATCCACGCGACGATAGAGACCAGGCCATTTTTCCTCGCCAGGCTACCCCACAAACTGGACTCGGGCATGATAGAAAATGCCGTCGAAGCAATCCAGCATAATCCAAATAAGATCACAGCGACCTGTAGCGGCGTCTGCCTGACTGAGGATAATAAACCGGCTTGTGTCCACTCTTTGCGCGAAATAAACCAGCGTGCCAGGAACAGACCCGCCAACAGGCATACTCCGAACTGCAGTAGTAATGCCTTGGCAAAATAAAACACCTGATACCCAAACGGATTAAAGTAAAGCGGTAGTAGAAATATCAACAACAGCCAAGTGATTTCCAGGGCCGAATCCAACCTGCAATAACAGGACATCCCAGGTGAGCTGTCGTTACCTTTCATAGGACTACTGTTCCTGTGAATTCTGTCGTACACATTGTCTTCGCCCGGATAAATATTACTAAATTTTTATCTCATAAACGGTACTTAAGTACTGAGGGAGTATTACCATAGCCCTATTGACCTTGATATCTGGATATTGTATAAATTAACCATAATAAATAAAAGTCCGGTTGGGTCGGTCCGGACCTTTCGAGAAAACAAGGAGGACAATATGAAAAGGTTTTTCAGGTATGGTAATAAGGGTTTCACGCTGATCGAGTTACTGGTCGTTATTGCGATCCTGGGTACTCTGGCAGCGGTAGTCGTGCTCAATGTTACCAAATTCATGGGCGAGGGCGAGTCTCAAGCCAACGCCACCGACCAGGCAAATATTCAGACTGCCATAGCTGCTTATATGTACGATAATAACGGCACACCACCTGCCAGCCCCATCACCGCGGGATCCACCAGCAGTAGTGTTTCAGCTTATCTGCTGAGCGCGCCCAAGTGCACTTACACAGTCGACCAGAGCACGGGTGCTATAACTAGCCAAGTCTGCCCGTAGATACCACCACCTTTTGCAGCAAAAGGGGTGTGAAAGCGATTTCACACCCCTTTTCTATGCCCTGTTCAAATATTTGCCGATCTCATCAATTTGTTGACATCTTCCGCGTCCTGGCAGAAGGCAAATACATGATCTCTGGAAATAATACCTTTTCTGTACAAATCAACCAATGCGTCATCCAGCGTTTTCATGCCGACATTTGAGCTGGTCCGTATGGTATTTGGAATAAGGAACGGTTTGCCCTCACGTATCAAATTCTTGACTGCGGCATTGGCCAGCATGATCTCTACCGCTGCCACCCGACCACCACCTATACGCGGCACAAGCACCTGGCTGAATACCGCTATCAACGTTGAAGCCAACCGTGCCTGCGCCATCGGCCTCTCGTGCGGCGGGAATAGGTCCACAATCCTTTCCACAGATTGAGCTGCACTGGGTGCATGCCCGGTTGAAAGCACAAGGTGACCGGTTTCCGCCACGGTCAATACGGCTGAGGCCGTTTCCAGATCTCTCATTTCTCCTACCAGTATGACATCAGGATCCTGTCTGAGAACATACTTGAGCGCATTGACAAATGAGTGCGTATCCTGCTCTAACTCTCTCTGAGAAAAAGCACACTTAGTATTAGGGTGCACATATTCAACCGGATCCTCGATCGTGACAATATATCTCTTCATCGTATTGTTCAGGTGATTGAGCATGGCTGCAATACTGGTGCTCTTACCCGATCCGGTGGGTCCGGTTACCAGTATCAAACCCCGGGGTCGGCTGATCAGCTCCTTGCAGATGTCCGGCAGGCCGAGATCTTCCACGGTGGGTATGCGTTGAGGCAGCATACGAATGGCCAGGCTGATGGATCCCTGCTGCCAGCAGGCATTGCATCTGCCTCTGCCGCCGTCCTGCAACGAATACGCAAAGTCAACTTCGAGCTCGCTGGAAAAGATGTCACGTTGCCGGGCAGGTGCGACCTGATTAAATAAATCATCGATGTCGTCGCGTCCCATAACAGGCAGGCCTTCGGCAGGCCTTAACTCGCCATCTATACGAAAGAGGGGCGGAACGCCAGCGATCAGATGGAGATCCGAGGCTCTGCTCTCACCTGCCAGCTTCAATAAATCATCGATCCGCATTATTCAATAAATCCTGTCTATTGACTTACGGTCAATTGAATAGTAAACAATACTTCAGTATAGGAAGATGTACCAATCGAGCTTATCATTACGAGCTTGAACAGACCGGAATTTCTCAGGGCACGGACATAACTGAGCACGATCTCTTCACTGGGGGCAGACCCCTGTATCCGTATCAGATTCCCATCATCAATGACACTGGTAAGATAGATCGTAGCAGGCAGAACAGCAAAGACCCTACCAATATCTCGATTTATCACCGCCCTTCGGTCGGCCAGGTATTTAATAGGAGCGTTGAGCCTGTTCAATATCTGTTGATAGGTAACACGGGTCATGGTGGCCTGTTCCGTTAAATCGCGATACTGCTTTTGCATAGCGTTTAACTGGGAGCTTTTCGTATTTAATAGCATTTGCATATCAACCGTTCGTTTTTCAGTCATCCCACTCATCACCCACATGCCCAGCGCCAGTACCGCACAGATGCCCAGCACAATCAACGGCGTTCTGTTAACACCTGTTCCTTCAGCTTTCACCACAGCAGGCGCCGCGCTCGGTATAACGTTGATATCAACTCTGGTTAGCTTATTGATGGTGCGCAATGCCAGCCCGCTGTTGACAATGTAATCGTTGCTGTCATGTCCCGGAGGATAGGTCAGCAGAGGAGGAGCAGCCTTGACAGGATACCCCATCATCATGGACAACGTTTCGCGGAAAATACCGCTAACTATGCAATACGTTTGAGTACTTAAAGGGCTTTCCGGATGCCCTGAGTTATAGAAATTAACGGTTTTATCAACCTCTTCCTTAACCATTCTGACCTTGTCACCCTCGCTCATAGCAGCCGCGCCTGTGAAAGGAAGGCTGCGAATCATCTGCGGTACACCGTTATTCATAATTGTGATGTCAAATGTATTCGGGCGAACATTAACCACCACGGCAGTCTTTTCATCAATCACTCGCGATACCGCCAGTGGTCGCAATTCCAGGTATCGCGGCCGCAGGCCGCAAAGTTTAACCGTCTCCATGACCGAATTAACGTTTTCGAAGGGAATACCCAGCAAACAGAGGGCTGTTTCGTTATCAGAAATTTTCACCTCAGCCCAGGATGTATAAAGAGAACTAAGCGGCACAGGAATGGCCCTGGCCATTTCCTTCTTGACAGCCTCTGCCAGCAGCGCACGGCTAAGTTTAGGCACGTATACAACGCGATAAATCGACTGCATTCCGCTTACACTGGCCACAACATCCTTATCCCGTATATTGTTCTGTGCTAAAACCATGCTGATCACCTGACTTACGTGCGCCTTTTCAAACACTATACCACCCTGCACCCAACCGGCCTGTAGCGGCGCTTCCGAGGCAAACACTACCCGTTTACCCTTTACCAGAGTGATTTTTACCAGGCTGTCTTCAATATTAAGAGTGATCATATAATGCTATTAAATTAAGCTCAGTTGTTACAATAAACCTGAAGATTTATCAAAGCGTCGTCTAACTCTCCATATACCTGGGCCGGCCTGATAGTAACACTGGTAAATTGGCATAAAGGTATCCTCTTACCTACTGCTATAAGAAAATTCTGAAAATTGGCCACCTGGCCGGACAGGCTAAGAGAGTAACTCAGCACCGGGTAATCGGTGCCAAGTATCTTGTTGAGCGACTGAGAGACATTCATATCAACGATAGTGATATCGTTGTCCCATGCAATGTCCATAATTATCTTTGATACCTCGGGATTATCCCCCACATTCTTATACTGCAGCTCAGCAGCTTCAACTTCCGCTTTCAATTTCGCTGACTCGCCGGCGGCAATACTCTGAGAGGTGATGCCTGATTCCAACACATCAAGCTGAGCCTGCACCTGATCTAATTGTGTTTGAATGGCCGCCTGCTGGGATATCTGCTCGAAATAATCGGTGGCCATGGGTACCATGACAATTAAAAACAAAGCCAGGATAAGTATCATCCAGACGGATGTACTGAGGCGCGGCAGGCGTTGCAATATATTTGGATTGGGTGCTTTAGGTGCTTCTACAGGCGATGCCACTATCTTCTATTCTTGAGTTATTTACTCTTATTATACATTAAACCTGTATAGTAAACCCAAAGCCACCGTTAACGGTGGTCATATCCCAAAATTGTTGTCACAGTAGCACCACCTCCACCACCACCTGCGGGTCCCCCACCCAGACCCCAACCCGGCGGCCATGGCAGTGTCTCAAGGCCAGTCATATATTGTACAGTGGTGCTGCCTGACATGATCACATTCTGGGCGACAACAGCTCCATAGATATTATAACCAAAGTCACTGGGGGTTCCGCCACTGATGTTGGCTTCGCCATTAGGCGCGTATACTACGGCCGCAATATGTGAACTGCCTGAGACAATAAAATCACCATCATAGGCTATCATAAACGGGACGTTGCCTTTTTCAATATGAACATCCGAATTACCGCTGACCGTAATCTGTTTTGCCACAATAGTATATGGCCCCTGTACAACAGCACCTCCCGAAATGGAGAGGTTTCCTTCCACGTATATTGTTCCCTGCAAGGTTACGTTTGAGCTGCCGCTTATACTCATGTCGCCGACAACATAAGTTGGTCCCATGGTTATAGTATTGGTGCTTATATTCAGGTTACCTCCGATCCAGGCCGGTCCCATCGTAATATTGTATGACGACCAGTTGATACTGGCATTTCCGTTCACCGTTATCTGCCCCAGGTCAGACGTATCCCAGGCCGTATTGAGCGTCGGATAGACTGTGCCACCCTTGATATTCGCTTCACTTTTATAATTGTCTATATCGATGAGTTGAGGTGTCCATAAAGGAGAGCCTGGATTCTGGGTACCGTATATTTTTGCGCCTCCGCCGGTATTGACAATAACAGAACCATTGGCTGAAGCATCCCCATAGACCTGGGCGCTTGGTTGAAGATTCACGTTCCCGTTAGAATATATATTCCCATCCGACATATCGTTGGTGGCAATTACATTATCCACATACAGGATAAAGGCGCCTTTATCCACGGCCTGGTAAACGCCTATCGATCTGACAGCGGCAAATGCAGCCGGGTCGGCAATGGTCAACAGCACCCTGGTTCCGGTATAAGCCGGCAGGCCGGGAATGTTGATGTATTCCACTGTACCACCCAGAGCATTGGCCGTGGCTATCATGAATCTGATATCACCGGTATTCAACGCCTTGGTCGGATAAAGCCATACTGACACATATTTATAATTGCTAATATCTGTTAAGGTTGTATTACGATATGCCAGTGCCTCAACAACAGCAGCAGCTTTGATATCCAGCTTTGAGCTTTTGGGAGATGTGTCCCAGTATACATTGGTTTCGACATATGGATTGGATGTGACCGTGGAACATGCAATATGTGTGGAAGACGCTTTCCTTGACCAGGTGCTATCACAGTTATTAATGAGCACTACGTCGTCGGATTTCACGACAGTGCCGCCGCTCATTACTATATCGCCATCCAGGCTGGCCACTGCATGCTCGAAGATATTGTTGCCCTGTGAGCCCGTTTGCCGGATGTGCAAATATACTTCAGAATTACTGACCGGGCCGACTTCGGCTCTCGACATCCAGTAATAATCCTGTCCGCTGGTCTTAACCGGTGTCACCTCAACATCAATTCCATTAATGTTATGCAAAGTGTACGGAGCAGTAGGAGTAGTGCTGTACTTATATTTCCAGATAAGGTCCGCCACGCCGGCTTCGGCCGCATAGTATGCCAGTGTATCTTGACTTACGTTCCTGTTAATTGTCATCAGAGACTGCACAGCCCAGAGACTCGGTACCACAATCACCGATGCAGCGACCAACAACACCAGCGCCATGGGCAATGCCAGGCCAGGTTGCCCCTTACCAAACCACACAACGATTGCTTTAATCATTTATGTAACCGCAGATCATGGCGCCCTCTGCCTCATCTTGAATTCCTGTTTATATTCGCCGTTTTTATATACAGACTTCAGCTTTAAAACATAGGTATTGCTCTGGAATGGCGCCGACGGAGCCTGAACAAATGTTGTGCCGACATCCGGATAGGCTATGAATTGAGCGACAGTTTGCCCCACTCCACCATCCACGCGACGAAGCAGTATCCCTCCTGTCACAATATATTCTACAGTTGTGCTTCCCGATATTTCGTTCCCGTCCCAGACATAACGTTGCATCGAGCATAGAACAGTCCCGTCATCGATGGATACATTACTGGAGCTTTCTACATCCTTGGCTATCCAGTTAGCTGCCTGGTTTACCTGGCTTATCATCAGATTCTCAGCGGTATTAGTCGCGACCGTACGTGTAACCATGCCAAATGTCATCGCCATGATGCCTGTTATCGCGCCCAGAATGGCTACCATGACAAGAACCTCAATCAGGGTAAAGCCCCGGTTTGCGCCGCTTGAAATGTCGAGTACTCGCTTAATTATCATTTGAAAAGTCTATTGATTATTCACTATATAGGTGTCTATGCTGGCCTCTTTATTTCCCCGGTGATAGACTTCCGCTTTAACTTTACGAATATTACTATCGTATCCCGGAATGGGGCTGATGGTAATTGTAACGGAATAGCCGATGTATTCCGCTGACAGGTCGCTTCCATCATGCGTGGCATCCCACAATGGGCCCTGGCCGGAAGGTATGGTGTAAGGACTGATCTGGCTTACTATCCCGTTCCAGTTGTTGGCCGCAACCGATTGCACATACTCCAGTTCGTACTTAGCCAATCCCTCCGCCCTTATATTTTCACGGGATACTTCGGCGCTCCGGACATTAATATATGCCCCCCCTATAATAGCCAGTCCGACAAGCGAAAGAATAAACAGGGCAATTAAAACTTCGATCAGCGATACTCCCCACTGACCGCCCAGAAAACGCTTCGATATCATTTCAATCTGTATACTATTCTATCCGTTTCTCGAATACTGCGTGCAGTAGCATGTATCATCTCAAATCTCAAACATTCCTGTGAGACATTCGCTATAACCAGCTTCTATATCATAGCATAACAGAGTAGTTGAAGCTCCACCAGCGAAGTGGTGTATTGCGGGAGTACGGTGAACAATATCCGGCAGCCGTGTGGCTCCGTATTTAGAACAGTTGATCAACAACACAACTATTAACTCAAAACACGCCGAGGGTTGGTAATATTGCTGACTGATGAATACACGGCTTCAGCTGTTGAATTACTGATGTCCAACTGATGACAGATGAACCTACTGGCTATATTTACTCAGTATCGCGCCGGTTCCGCTGGCAATTATGCCGGGCAAAGGAGTGCCTATGCTGACCTGGAAATTTATTGTGCGGTTATTCGCTACGGTCACCGATTTTCCTATCAGACTGCCGTAAACCGTCCCGTTATTCAACATCGTTATATTACCGTTTGGGGCGTAAATGGACCCGATCTCAGCGCTTTGCGTCACGGCGACATCTCCATCCAGACACAGCAGATTTATGGTCCTATCCAACTCGGAACCGACCTCGACAGTGATGTTATGGCCCGGTCCGCTGGCAACCAGATAACCATTTCCTGAACAGGTTACACTGCTGCTCTTAATATATATGCTCCCATCCACCCAGACCACGCCGTCCAGAATAATAGACGAGTTGGTAGTTATATTCAGGTCGCCGATGATATGCTTCGGACCCAGGTGATAATTCGTTTGTTTCTTAATCTCCCCTACAGGCGCCGCCGGGCCGCCTTTATCCGCTTCGCTAAGATACCAGGATGTATCCAGCGGTGCAAAGGTAATGGGAGTGACATTGGAGTAGCTGTCGGTACAGCCTGAAGGACTGATCGATCCTGTTGCGGTTGTTATACCGTCAACGCTTTCACATCCCCCCGTTAAATTAATATTTCCCGAGGCAAATATGTCACCGTGACCTGGTGGGGTCGAAGTCACTCTGGCCGGATTATATATATTGATATCGCCTTCCGTGGTAGCTATGGCATAATCGAAGGGCGAGACACTCGTATTCACGTTGACTTCAGCGTAGATGCTGTAGATCGCTTTCTGGGCCTGGCTGGCTGTTGATTGAATCGAATATATTGTTGCCGGCCCGTCAACCACAGGTAGTTTAACCTCGGTTAGAGTGACATCCATACCATTGACCTTGTAGGATAGTGTGTATGGAAAAGGCGGGCTCATCCTCTGGTTAAAACGCCAGATGACATCCGAGATACCAGCATCAGCCGCATAATATCCCATGGTATCGGTCTCGCTGTCCTGATTAATGACTAGAAAGGACTGCAGTGCCCAAAGGCCGGGTACAATTATGATGGATACCAGAACCAATAATATCAAGGCCATCGGCAGTGCCATGCCCGATTGATCACTGCAAATACACTTGATCTTTTTTACAACTTTATACATATCAGTAACCCTGCAACCGCAGCGCTAATGGACAAGCCATTATCATTGCGTCACCTTCTGTGCGATTTTGTATTGTGCATTAAAACTGCTGCCCCCATAGGATGCATTCAGTTTCAATATGTATGTATTATTCTCGGAGACGGTTGATGGACCTTTCACAAAATACGTATCCGGATCAGGATAGCTGATATACTGCGCAACCTGTAAAACCCTGGTACCCCGGCTGTCGCTCTGAGTTCTGGTCATGTTACCGTTCGAGGAAATGTCGTAGTGAATTTGTGCACCGCTTTCAAAAGCCGCGCCATTCCAGATGAAACGATGCACGCTCAGTAATCTGGTCGGCGAGTTGACCGGTATGACGATTGTCGCACTTTGAACATCCCTGGTAATCCATGCTGCCCCCTGATGTACCTGGCTAAGCACGATACTCTGGGCAGAATCAGTTCGAGTAATATTAGCAGCCAGGCTGAAGGTCAGCGCCATGGTACCTGCAATCACACCCAGAATGCCTACGGTAACAAGCAATTCCATCAATGTGAACCCGTGCTGCCCTTTATTTCTGTTTATAAACATGTTCATTAACGTGTATTACTTGCTCATTGCTGTACAAGATACTGCTCGATAAAGAGCACCGATTTGCCTGCATGATATACGGCAGCGGTTACTTTTTGAGTCCGGTTATCGCTGAAATAAGGAGCGCCGGTCAAAGGCTCAGCAGATACAGTGACGGAAAATCCTTCGTAGCCGGAGGGTAAGACAATATGCAAATAATCCCAGGGTGGGGACGGTGGCCCGGGTACAGTGTAGGACCACGGAGCAACCGTCCAGTTTTCCGTGCATACATCCTTCATGTATTCAAGCTCATATCTGGCCAGTCCTTCCGCCATTATGCGCGTACGCGATACATCATTACCTTTTACCGCAACGAAGACACCGGCAACTATCACTGCTCCGACAACAGAAAGAATGAATAGCGCAATCAATACCTCTGTTAAAGATACGCCCTTTTGTGCGCCGCGGAGATTGACCATCCAAATCACTTCCCAATCAGGCTCATGCTTGAATAGATGGGGATGAAAATGGACAATGCCAGGAACGCCACACCCAGACCAATAATTATGGTCATAGCCGGTTCAATCATGCCCAGAATTGTTTGAAGTTTATCCGTTGCCTCTATTTCAAAACTGTCAGCAACAATTGTCAGCGTATTGTCCAGGTTTCCCGTCTCCTCACCAACACGTGTCATTTCCACCATTAGCGGCAGGAACTCGGGATGTCTTCTCATGGCTGAAGCCAGCCCCTCCCCCTTAATGATGTCCTGCTCAACTTCCATTAACGCATTGAAGACAACTTTGTTTCCGCTGGACTCGGCTGTCAGTTTAAGTATCTCCGGCAAAGGCAGACCTGACCGGAAAAGAATGGTTATGCTGCGGCAGATACGCGCCAGTGTATTGATAAGGTTCAGCCTGCCCAGGACAGGCATGTACAGCAAAAATCTGTCCTTTTGCAAAGTACCATCAGGTGTCCTGGTATACATATATACTAGAATGCAGAGCGCGACTACGGCCAGCATTACAAAGATACCGTAGTTCCCCATAAATCCAACAAAAGAAATCAGTATCTGGGTTATAAGAGGAAGCTTGCCGCCCAGGGATTTAAACATATCCATTATAGGAGGAAGGATAAACGTTACCGCAAGGAAACCCACGCAAATAGCCAGTATTATCACTATGATGGGATAGGTCATCGCTTGCCTTATCTTACGCATGGCGGCCGTGGACTGCTCGGCGTAGCTGGCCAGGTTACGCAGCACGCTTTCCAGTTGGCCTGTTTGTTCACCGACTGCGATCATCTTGCAATACATCTTGTTAAACGCCCTGGGCTGCTTGTCCAGCGCAACGGAAAGGGGGCTGCCCGCTCGCAGGTCGGATATTATGGTATCCAGCATACCGGCAAATGCTTTATTGGTGGTCTGTACCTTCAGCAGGTCGAGGCTTTGCACAATGCCCACACCCGATTCAAGTAGAAGAGCAAGCTGTCTCGAGAACATTATTATCTCCTCTGGTTTTGCTCGCCTCTCAAACAGTGCCGGCATACCCGTGATCGCAGCACCACCTGACGCCTTCAGGCTCAGTATCTGGTAGCCATTGGACGCCAATCTATCCCCTGCCTCTTTCTCCCCGGCAGCATCAATCTTGCCTTTGACCACCCGCCTGTCAGCCGTATAACCTATATATTCGTAATACATTTGCTATCCATAAGATACCATACCTCTATTATGATACATGAGAAGAATAAATTGTAAATAGGCACTTGGTCAAAACCATATTAGTACTATTGTCCTACACCGTTTCAGGTGTATCAGAAGAAAAGGTCCTATATCGAAGAAAATCAGCGTTCAGGAAATAGTATAAGCATTTCTCAGCACTTCGTATGGGGTTGTAATGCCGGCCTTAGCCTGCATCATACCATAGCGCGCGATGGGCACCAGCCCCTCGCTGAGCGCCGCAGCTCTGATATCGGTGTTGCCGGAGCCTCCAACAATCATTCTGCGGATATTATCCGATATCGTCAGTATCTCAAATATGGCGGTACGGCCGAGATAGCCGGTGTAAACGCACACTTTGCAACCTTCTCCGTACATGAACTCCGACCTGGCCTCGCCCATCTCTTTTTCATAGGCTATCTGTTCAACAAGCGGCGCCGTCACCTTGCGGGCACAGTGAGGGCAAACACGTCGCACCATGCGCTGCGCTACGATACCTATAAGGGCCGAACTGATCAGGAAAGGCTCAACCCCCAGGTCGATCAGACGAAAGACCGCGCCCACCGTGTCGTTGGCATGAACCGAAGACAACACGAGATGGCCGGTCAGGGCCGATTGTACGGCTATCAGGGCAGTCTCGCTATCACGGATTTCACCCACCAGAATGACGTCGGGGTCCAGCCTTACGATAGCCCGCAGACCGCTTGCAAAGGTCAGCCCTGCTTTGACATTAACCTGTATCTGATTTATGTTCGTAAAACGATACTCTACAGGGTCCTCCACAGTTATTATATTCTTGCCTACTTGATCCAACGAGTTTACTGCAGCATAAAGAGTAGTCGTCTTGCCCGCGCCTGTTGGGCCGCTGATAAGTACCATTCCATAAGGCATCATCAGCATCTGCTCAAACATCTCCTGGCTCTCACGCAGAAAACCAACTTGTGGCAGGGCCAGCGCTGCAACCGATTTGTCCAGCAGGCGTAATACAGCCATTTCGCCATTAACCGTATTAACTGTTGCCACACGGACGTCTATATATTTGTTGTTGGAATCAAAGGAGAACTGGCCGTCCTGCGGACGCCTGTGGTCGGCGATATTCATATCTGAAAGAATCTTTATACGCGAAATGAGGCCGTGATGTACGGTCAACGGCAGAGAGGCCACTTCATGCAATATGCCGTCTATTCTGAAGCGTACGCGCAGTTTATCGTCGTCCGGCTCTATATGTATGTCCGATGCTCTCGCTCTGACGGCGTCATCCAGCATTTTATCGAGCTGATGAGCGATGGGTGAATCGCTGGTTATCTCGGGAGGAAGCACCCTGTCGTCATACTGAGATAGAGGAGCAACACCACTGACCTGTGCCTGAGCGGTAGATTTAGAAGCAGCCGGAGTTTTATTTACACCCGCAGTACGTGGAGACGGTGTGCTTTCCGGCACCACAGCCATGTCGTTCCCACCACCGAGTCTAGAAGCATCCTTAAGAGCCCTGTAATTATAATCGATGCCTTCCTTTATATCCGCTTCCGAGGCGGCGATCGGTTCAATGCGCCTCCTGGTATAGATGGATAGGTTTTCCACGGTCAATACATCGGCGGGATTAGCCATGAAAATCCTCAGCGTGTTGTTTTCCAGCGCCAGCGGCAGCACCTTATATCTCTTAGCAACATCCTCAGGGATCAATCCCAGGGCCTGAGGCATGGGTGCTGCATACTGGACGTTCAGCTTGGCGATGCCCGGCTGGGCTGCCCCACCCTGGGCACCACCTTTAGCTTTTGGATTTTCCGGATTCATCTCTATGAGTACCTTAAATACATTTATTATATTGGGTCTGTCGTATTCACAAATTGAATAGCCTTCTCTCGGCCAACCTTGCTGCCTCCGGAAGATAGACCCTGCTAAATTGTATGAATAAATAGACCATTGTCAAAATTGATCAACACGTCGACTGTGTATTCTATTCAGCTTCGACCGTCTGGTCAACCTTATGTGCCTTTTAGCTTAATCTAACATGCGAATTGCCATTTTGCAAATAGAATGCTGTTTATGGTAGATTTCAAATAAATCTGCTTTACTTTTGCTTGCAGCACAGCACTCGGTAACGGACTACGGGTAATAGATATTTAATGAGAATTGTACGCCGGTCATACCCGTATTTTCTGGTTATCTTTATCCTGACAATGACCATCCTGTTCGTTCCTTTTAGCCAAAGCAGCGCCGCCACGCAAAGGACATTGTCCTGGAGCGTGGTGGATACACCCTCCGATGGTTCCAACGGTATGATCATATGCACCTGCGGCATCAACGACCTGGCTATCGGGCCGGACAACAGAACTTTCTATGCTGTGAGCACGGATAACTCTTCGGCAACCGTGTCGAACCTTTTCAAGTCTACCGATGCCGGATATAGCTGGCTTCCCAATACAGGCACCAGCCTGACTAACGCCGGCGCCTTGTTCCCTGTATGGAATATAGCTGTGGCGCCCGACGATGCAAAATTCATCATCGCCGTTACGGATGGGACAGGAACACCGGCCGACGGTCCCCGTATGGCCTACTATTCCACCGACGGCGGCGCCAACTGGTACAATACCGGCCTTACTCTCAATCCAAACGAATATATCAGCTGTCTGGATATAGCCAGATACGATTCGGCCGATCAGTTAAGGGATATCGCCATCGGTACCCGCAGCACAACACCGCCCGGACAGGGCAGGCTGCTGACAAGGCCATATGGCACGACCTTTTCCGGTGCCTGGTTGGCTCAGGATCCAGGCACATGGACTGCCGTCACTTCAGTAAAATTTTCACCCGGTTATAATCCTGACCAGACCATGGTCGTGACTTCTTTTAATGGAGGCGGTGCGGCTTTGCACCTGGGCAAACACGATACCGTAGGCAATACCACCCAGTGGGACGGCACAGCAGGATACGCAGGCTACCCGGTGCCCTTAGGCAATACACTTATACCCCCCATTGTCTACTCAGCCAGCAATATATATCGCACCGGCATCGAGTTGCCCTCCGATTACGTGGGCACCGATTTAAGCCTGCGAGGATGTTTTGTCAATGCTGATAATATCACACACTCACACGTATTCTATGTAAGTAACACCCCCACTGTCTTCGACATTACACCCACTGGGATACCACGCATATACTCGATCGCATATTCCGGCACTAATGCGACCGGCATACTATTAGCGGGCGAGGCTACCGCCAACAGCGCCCGGGCTCTGGCTAATGTCTGGCAGAGTTCCAATCCACAGGCAACCTGCGCGGGATGTGTGACATGGCTGAAATCCGATACCCTTAAATCCGCCACCGGAGGCGGTGGGACCGGGCGTGCCAACGTGCTGCTGAAATGGAATTCGGATGGCAGTACGGCCTACTGCGGCACCAGCTCGGAAAATTCAACGACGGGAGGAACCGGCGTATTGCCGGGCCAATGGCCCTTCTCCAGATTAACCAAATCCGCCTCAGACGAATCAGCATTCCAGTACAGCAAAGATTTCGGGTTTGCCTGGAACCAGATTGGTATTATTAATACAGTGCTTAGCCAATTATCCGATGTGGCTGCGGTGGAGATACATGAAGGTTCAAATGTTGCAGGGCACAACACGCTTTACCTTGCTTCGTTGAACACCACCGGCGCTATACCCGACATCGACAGCGTATGGCGCAGTACCAGCGATCCTATGGGTCGTTATTGGGAACGCATCTTCACACTGCCGTCAAGCGACACAGGCACAATACTTCGCCTTGCTCCACGCGATACTGCATCAACAGCAATCAGTCAAGTTGTGGTCTTTGCAGACCTGGGCACGGAGAATATCACCTATTCAGCCAATACGGGGGATACATGGATGAACGTGCTGGCCGCAACCCTTGTCAAAGACATCTCTTTGCTTGACGATTCTACGATGTACGTTCTAGCCGACTATTATGTACGCAAGATTGCACTGAGCGGTACAGCATGGCAGACCGTGAAAAAAATCGATACGGAACTGGTGGCGCCTGCACATACAATCTGCAACCCTGTCAATAAAAACGGCGATAAAGAATACATTTTTGTCGGCACTGAGGGAAATACAGACACCTCTGTAGCATGGGTTGATTTCTCGGTTATGATACCCAGGTTTAGCGTGCTTAAAGAATTGCCGGAGCAGGGCAACGTTCACGTGATAACGGACGATCTCTTTGAAATACACAAGAATATCTTTGTCGGCATCAACGATGTCATAACCAACGCCGACGGTATCATTTACCGCTGGACCATGGACTCAAGTGTAAACTGGGATCCTCTCGATCCACCCGATAGAGGCTTCTATGGTATTTGCATGCTCAACAACGTTCTTTACGGCGCATGGAACACGGATATCGATCCGCCCATCAACAGCAGCGGCGCCGATCGGACTCTGGAGGCTAGAATCAAGGTACCCCCGGCACCTGAATGGGACCAGCTTATAGACGGATTGCCACAACCAGGCAGTCCCAATCAGGTAGAATTCACACGTGAGCCCACATCGCTCCACATCTCTTCCAATGCTTACAATACGCTTTGGGCCATCGACGATACTCCGTACAATTTTACAACTAAACAGGGATGCCTGTGGCAGTTCATTGATTCAGTAGCCAAGCTGGGACCATGGCCCACATCACCGGCGCCCGGCAGCCTTATTGGAGCCGATCCCTCGACCGGACGGTCTCAGCAGATCGATTTCAAGTGGCGCCCTCTCAGGGACATCTATAGCTACGATTTACTTATAGCAAAGGACGTCAATTTTACATTGCCTCTCACCCAGCAGCTGCAGATGACCCCGGTCGATGACGTTACAGGTTCCTGGATTGTCACTCCGGCCGATCAAATAGACCCTTCCTGCTGGATTGCGCCAGGTCAGCTGGAGGTAGGGCGGTCATATTACTGGAGGGTGCGTGGAGCACGATCATGGCAGGGCAGCCCGATACACAGCCCCTGGTCAGCTACGCTTTTCTTCTCGGTAAGACCGGGATTCATGGTCACGTCTGAATATACGGGGCCCACATTGTTAACACCGATTGACGGTGTCTGCAGCAACTGCGCTCCCCCAATCCGTTTCAGCTGGTCGCCCATTAAAAATGCCGGCATGTATCAGTTCACGCTGGCCAGGGATGCGCAGCTCACCGATGTAATTGTCCAGGAGACTACCACAACAACAGCCTTCGAGTTAAAAAGCCGGTTGCCGTTATCTACCCCTTATTACTGGCAGGTTAAAGCCGTCGCTCCTGTAGTCAGCGATCCAAGCCCGGTCGGCACTTTTACGCTGGTTGATAATATCACACAATCGCAAAAGCAGCCTGCGGTCAAGCAACAGGCCGGCGCCGTTCCGGCCGCCTCCGATTTCTGGATATGGATCATCATCGTGATTGTCGTTGTCCTGCTACTCCTCATCAATGCATTCGTTTTCATATCGCGCAGGAGAAACCAGTGATATTGATGAAACAATAGCCGGGGGCAATATGGAAAATATAGATGAAATCAGATGGATTCGCGGTCGGGTTTAAAAACCCGCCCCTACACGTATTTACTGTAGGGACGTACCTTCAGGTGCGCCCGGCATAGAATTGAAAAAATGAGCGAAAATAGCTTAAAAACCATATTAGCTCTGGCATCGCAGGTCAAGGGCTTCCTGGCCGAGGATGAAGGCCTGAAGCTGTATGAACTTGGCCTCGAAGCCTGCGAAATCGGCCCCTGCCTGGAGATAGGCAGCTTCTGTGGCAAGTCGACAGTATATCTGGGTTCCGCCTGCAAGAAAAGGGATAGCACGCTCTTCACCATAGACCACCATTGCGGATCGGAGGAACAGCAGCCGGGCCAGTTATATTTCGATCCGGATTTATTTGACAGCCGCAGGGGTGTAATAGACAGCCTGCCCCTGTTACGAGAAACACTGCACAAGGCAGGCCTGGAGGACAATGTCGTAACTATGGTCACGCAGTCTGCTGTCGCCGCACGGAACTGGGCTATCCCACTGGGCCTGGTCTTCATCGACGGCGGTCACAGCTATCAGACTGTGTTTTCCGACTATCGCAATTGGTCGCCGTATTTGCTTCCGAAAGGGTTCCTGGTTTTTCACGACATCTATCCCGATCCAGCCGGGGGTGGGCAGGCGCCTTTTGAAGTATACAAGCTTGCGCTGGAGAGTGGTGATTACCGGGAGTTGCCCATGGTGAATAGCCTGGGCATCTTAAGGAAGAACGATATCGTGGTGATCAAAAAGAAGGTTCGTTGCTGACGAAGGTTTGAGCATATCTGCTGCCAGCAGTACTGCTGCTGAGGTCCAGGTAGGTTTCGTCAACGGCCAGATCTCGTGCTCTGGAAACGCCACGCCATACCAGTAGGCGCCATCCTCATCCCTCATCTGATGAATCCAGTAATAAATCATGGCCGACTGCTTGTACTCGCCATGAACCGCCAGCGAAATGGCCAGTTCACTGCTCTCGGCTGCGGTGACCCACTGCTTCTCAAGATTGCAGACTGATCCCTTGCCATGCACTATAAACTTATCCCAGCTATCGTATATCCTGTTAACAGCTTCCTGCCCATTGATAACACTGCACAAGGCCGGATAATACCAGTCCATGGCAAAGGCCGAGATGCTTTTCTCATCGATAGTATCTCCATAAGGCAGGGGCATGCCTAGAATGGCGGCGCGTAAAACCTCGTTGGCCTCCCTCCAGTCCTCGCGCTTTTCACCCACCAGTTCCGCCATCTTCAGTGCGCATTTGATGCTCAGGTAGGAAGAGCTGCAACTGGCTATCTGTGCAGTAGGGTAAACGCTGCCGGCCGCGTCCCTGGCCCAATAAATCTCTCCTGTTGGGCTGCGCATATCCAGCACATAATCGATAGCATTTTTTACTACCGGCCACATATTATCGAGAAATTTCCTCTTGCCGCTGACCAGGTAATGATGCCATACGCCAACCGCCATGTAAGATATGGCATGCGAGACCTTATACTTATCTTTGGGTTTGCCGTTCTGATAGTTCGCATACCAGCTTCCGTCCGGCAACTGCATACCTGCCAGCCACTCATAGGCTTTCTCCGCTTCATCATGGTAACAGCCGGCATCGATGGCCATAGCACATTCCACATGAGTCCAGGGCTCCACCAATCCTCCTTCAACCTCAGGCACGGAGCCCTGATTTTCCTGTACGCTGACTATGCTCTCAAAGGTAGGCCTTAGAAACTTTTCGGATAACAGCTCCTCCAGTTCCGGCATCTCAAATGTACTGCTGTTATCCAATACCATTAGCTTATCCAACCTTTGTCTTAACTTGGCTCTCGATTGCTTCCCGGTAATAATCTGCTGTTTGTTCGGCCGCCCGGTCCCAGTTAAACAATCTCCCCACTCTCTCAATACCCATCGCGCCCAACTCCTTGCGTTTAGCTTCATCATCCAGCAGTGCTGCAATAGATTTCACCAGGGCGTCCGTATCGCCGGGTGGCACAAGGATACCTGCGTCTCCGATCACCTCCGGAAGTGCGCCGGCGGTGGTGGAGATAACGGGTGTCCTGCAGGCCATGGCTTCCGCCGCAGGCAGCCCGAATCCTTCATATATGGAGGGCACGACCAGCATGGTTGCGGAGGAATAATGTTTTACCAGACTTTCCGTACCTATCTTGCCTGTATATTGAGTGCAATCGCCGAGATACAATGCTTCGATCAATCCTTCTGTATATCCGTTGACCAGAGGCTCACCAACTATTGTTAATTCGACCGAGCGTGTCTTGCGCAGCTCTGCGACTGCCTCCAGCAGGAATTTTAACCCCTTAAGCGGCGTATCGCCGCTGTTGATAACCAGAATTCGATTAACGGAACGTTTTAACTCCGGTTGTTCCCTGAAAACATCCGTATCCACCCCGCAGTAAATGATTTTAAAACGCTCGCGCGGCAACCCGAAACTGCTCATGATCTCCTGCAGTGAATGCTCGGAGTCCGTAATAAAATGTGAAAGACGCCGGGCAACTTTAATCTGTGTATCTGCGAAGGAGTACCAGCGCCTGATTCCCCAGGAACGGTAAGCGGAATTACTGGCCTTAAGGGCCAGCGCACGGTCGATCGTTATGGGATGGTGAATGGTGGTCACCATAGGAATCCCCAGTTGCCTGATTTTCAATATGCCTTCGGTCACACATTGATTATCGTGCACGATATCATATTTTTTGCTGTGCCCGTCCTGTCGGAACATGTCGTAAGCTCTCATGGCAAAGGTATGCGGCTCAGTGAAACAGCCGCTGCATTCGCCCAGCCATTCGACGAAGTTAGGCCAGGTGTTGAGCAGAATAGGGTTGATCAGGTAGCGCCTTTTCTCGGGCAACCTGTAAAGGTCTAAACTTGGCAGTCTGATCAGGTTGATCCCATCAGCCAGGTCGGGATAAGGCGGCCCCGCCACTACATCCACACTGTGCCCCAGCTTTTGCAGAGAACGGCTGAGATATCTTACGTAAATACCCTGTCCGCCAGAGTATTTATAAGCCCTGTAGCTTAATAAACATATCCGCATGAATATTAGCCCGCGAAATCACCGGTAAAAAGCGCTGAAAACACGTACATATTTTACATTTATTAGCGATATTAATCAAGACTGCGCTGAATTCAACCGCCTAATGCTGTCACTTAGCTCGTTTGGCTTCAATAGCTTCCAGATACACTTCGGCGGTCAGCCTGGCTGCATTGCTCCAGTTGAATTTCTCCAGTATGCGTTTCCTCGCCAGCACACTATATTCACCGCGTTTGGCAGGGCTCTCCATCAACTGCGCTATGGCAGCAGTCAGGGCTTCCGAATCGGCAGGGGGGATGAGGATGCCGGCATCACCCACAACCTCGGGCAATGCTCCTGCAGTTGTAGACACAAGTGGAGCGCCGCATGCCATCGCCTCAGCAGCAGGTAACCCGAAGCCCTCGTAAGTTGACGGTACGGCAACGAGAGTGGACGATCTGTATAGCTGTATGAGTTCCGAGGTTTCTATCTGGTTACGGAAAGTTACAGCATCCGTTACACCCAGCCTGTCCATCAGCTTTTCCGTCACTCCATCGCCCAGTGTCCTGCCCACTACCACCAGCTTTAAATCCCACTTTTTTCTAAGTTCTGCCAGCGCCTCCAACAGGAAACGCAGCCCCTTGACCGCCGTATCCCGGCTCATCACCATAAGAATCTGATTATCTAATCGGGGCACTTCACCGGATGGGCTGAAAAGTTCTACATCTATACCATTATAAATAACCTTCATCCTGGATTCCGGGATACCAAATATCTCATTGATATGCTGTTTGGCCATTTCCGATACCGTAATAATGAATGGCAACTGTCTTGCGACCTTGATCTGCATCCCCGTGAACGAAAACCAGCGGCGGAATCCCAGTTTATCCTTGAGCGATTTGGCCGATTGGATAGCCAGATCTCGGTCGATAGTAACGGGATGATGAATGGTCTCCACCACGGGATAACCTGCCTTCTGGATATCGGCGATGCCCCATGACATGGTCTGATTGTCATGTATCACATCATACTTCTTGATACTGTCCCTGCACAGGTACCGGTAAGCGCGCATGCCGAAGGCCAGTGGCTCGGAGAAATAGCCCGTCATGATGCCACCCCACTCCATAAAATTGGCGCTCGTATTCAGCTTGCGAGGATCGATAAACAGCCGTTGCCAGGATCCGAATCTATAGAGGTCCAAACTGGGCAACCGTATCAGCCCCACACCATCATCTACGATAGGATAGGGAGGCCCCGACATCATATCCACCTCATGGTCGAGGTCACGCAGGGCATTGCTAAGGTAGCGCATATAGATTCCCTGTCCGCCCGAATAGGGATAGCTGCGATAGCTCAAGATACAAATTCGCATTTAAAGGATCATACTCCCCGGCCAAGACTATATAGTACCAGACATGCCCGCTCACGTACAGTATCGATTGCACTGTGGCAATATTATCCTGTTGACAAATATTAACTATTTAACTTAATATACATATAGATATTGAATGAACATTCATTCTAATAACTTGCTTAGTCATGACAACACGTATTAAAAGAAAGGAGCATCTTACCAAAACCCGCAGGAAGCAAATACTCAGGGCGGCCCTGTCCATATTTTCAACACGGGGTTACGGTGAATCAACTATGGCGGACGTAGCTGCAGAGGCCGGCGTGGGAGTGGGAACATTGTACAATTACTATAAGAATAAGCGTGACCTGCTTATTTCGCTGGTACAAAAACTGCTGATCTCGGAAGGTTTGATTAACATCTTTGACAAGATGGCGGATCAGAGCAGCCGCGATTTCATGGATTCATTGCTGGAAGAGCGCCTGGAGTTCGGGTTTGACAATGTGCAGACTATTTTGTTTCTTTTCTTCGAAATACAGCGCGATACAAAGTTGCGGCATCAATATGTTCAGGATGTGGTTGGCCCCCTCCTTGCCAGGATAGAGGAATACATACGTTTGCAGATCAAGCGAGGAGATTGTCGTAAAGTCGATGAAAGGATTATCTCCCGAGCTATGGTAGGGACTATCATCGGAAGCATAATACTCTATCGTCTTGAGCAACATAGCAGCCCCTTTGCAAAAGCTCATCTGAAAAAGATAACACACGAGTTAAGCAGTTTATTTATGAGCGGGTTAGAGAGAAAATAGTATATGTGTAACATCTGGGATGATTTTCAAGCGGCTCTCTTCCTTTTCTATAAGTATGTTACGCGCGGCAATAAGGGCACTGTTGTCCTGACCGTACTCGTGGCCACATTGGCTTTCATACAGATTAACCTGATCTCGGGCATTCTCAGCGGGGCCGTCGGGCTTATCTACGATCAAACTAAAAACAATTACGTCGGCAATATCGTTATACAGCCGGGCAAGGACCAGTGGGGTAACAAGGAGGCATACATCACGCAGGTGGATCTGCTAAAACGTAAGATCAATGCCATACCGGGCATTATCGGCTGCAGTTCACGCTATACTACAGGCTCCGTTATTGAGTACGACCCTGATAAAACCGGAAAGGATATCAGGACGATCAGCTGGCCGGTAAAGTCCATCAATCCCGATGACGAAAAGCGCATTTCCGAGCTGCATAATTACATGCTGGCAGGCCAATACCTCGATGAGTCGGACCGCGACCAGATAATTCTGGGCAGGGAGGTTTCTGGTGGTTATGGGGCCAGCCTGGAAGTGCAATCGTTAAAGGGCGTCAATATCGGTGACGAGGTAACGGTCTTCTATCACAACGGGGTCACCCGTAAATATACAGTTAAGGGTATATACGCCACCGTCTTTCCCCTGGCCGATATGACCGTGTTCGTGACGCAGAAGGAAATGGAATCGGTGCTGGCATTGCGTGACCGTGCCAGCGAAATAATAATAAGGACGGACGAAGCCTACCCGGAAGCTTATTATATACAGGAATTGCGAAGGGCGGGCGTGGAACTGCAGGACATCAGGCCGTGGCAGGACTTTATCGGGCTTGTCCTGGGCATAGTACAAAGCTTTGATATCATAAAAAAAATAATCCTATTTATCGGCCTGATCGTCGCCGGCGTAACCATATTTATCGTTATTTTTATAGCCGTAACCAGCAGGAGGAAGCAAATCGGCATTATGAAGGCTATCGGAATGAAGGAAGGCATCATCGTCACCTCCTACATCATGCTGGCGCTCTTCTATGCTGTCACCGGCATCGTTGTTGGAATTGCAGCGATCGAGTTTGTGGCAACACCCTATTTTATTGCCCACCCGTTCAATTTTCCCATGGGCAAGGTCAGCTTGCTGATCGTCAGGAGCGAGTTCGTCACGAGTATCGTCAGTATGATCGTCGTCAGTATCATTGCAGGTTTTATCCCATCCTGGCGTGTCAGCCGTGAAAATATCATCAAAGCCATCTGGGGATAACTTTTCATGATAAAGGTAACTGACCTTAAAAAGACATATTACGGGAAGGTCCCCGTGCATGCTCTCAAAGGGGTCAGCTTTCAAATTCCCTCAGGTCAGTTCGTCGCTATCATGGGCCCCAGCGGCTCCGGCAAGTCCACGTTGCTGCATCAGTTGGCCCTGCTGGATAACCCCACATCGGGACAGATATTGCTTGACGGGGTGGATACGGCCGGGCTTACACAGGGAAAAGCCGCCGACTTCCGGCTGCGCCATCTGGGCTATGTTTTTCAGGAATATGCACTGATTTCTGAGTTGAATGCCATCGAAAACGCATTCCTTCCTCTCATGCTGCTGGGTATGAAAAGAAAGGAGTTCATCAGGGTATCCACCGAGCTTATGAGCAAGGTTGGACTTTCCAACCGCCTGCACCATCTCATCAGCGAGCTTTCCGGGGGTGAACAACAGCGCGTTGCCATTGCCAGGGCGCTGGTAAACAGGTCTAAAATTCTGTTCGCCGATGAGCCCTGCGCTAACCTCGATACCGAAAATAAAGGTATTGTCCTTCGGCTGCTGAGAAAACTCTGCGACGACCTCGGACAGACCATACTTATGGTGACGCATGAACCCGAGCAGAGGGAATTCGCCGACCGTGTGCTGTGGCTCCGTGACGGCATGCTGGTAAAAGATGAATCTATCGACAAAGCCGTACGGGAAGATGCCCTACACAATGGTTACCGTACGGATGTTTCCTCCGACCCCGACTATTTAAAGGACAACTGACCTGCTGAGGTCTGATTATTAGCAACTGCAGGGGCGTTGCTTAAACTGTAGGAGCATACCTTCAGGTACGCCCCGGAAAACACGGACAAACCTGAAGGCCCGTCCCTACATTTAGACTGCTATTTTGCTTTGCCCTGGTCGGCCACAGCTTTTCTGGCCTTTTCAAGCCCCTGCTCACTCGCCAGGTAGTAGCTGTTGATCTTCTTGAGGCCTCTGTCCAGTTCGTAGATCAAAGGGATACCGGTGGGGATGTTAAGGGCGACAATAGCTTCGTCAGATACGCCGTCGAGGTATTTGACCAGGGCTCTCAGACTGTTGCCGTGCGCTGACACTATCACTTTCTTTCCCGCTTTCACAGCGGGTGCAATCGATTTATGCCAGTACGGCAGACACCTCTGGTATGTATCCTTGAGGCTCTCCGACATCGGCAATTGCTCACGTTTGAGACCGAGGTAGCGGGGATCACCCACCGGGCTGCGTGGATCACGTTTATCCAGCGGCGGTGGCGGGATATCATAGCTCCTGCGCCAGACCAGCACCTGCTCTTCGCCGAATTTCCTGGCCGTCTCGGACTTGTTTAGCCCCTGCAAGGCGCCGTAGTGCCTCTCGTTCAAGCGCCAGGATTTTTTCACGGGTATCCACATCAGATCCATCTCATCCTGCACAATCCACAATGTGCGGACAGCCCGCTTCAAAACAGATGTGAAGGCCAGATCGAATATATATCCCTCCTGTTTAAGTATCCGACCGGCCTGCCTGGCCTCCTGCGTCCCTTTCTCCGAAAGGTCCACATCGGTCCATCCGGTGAACCTGTTCTCTTTGTTCCAGGTACTCTCTCCGTGGCGCAATAAAACAAGTTTAAACATATGAATTTCTCCTGGAAAACCTTAAAATATGTTATGGTATGTTTTGATTTTATCCAGGCAACGATTTATTATAGCCAAAGCCCGGAAGCGTTGCATTATTCGGTAAAATAAGCTATGGCCGTACAGAAGATATTCTTAAACAGGGACCTGGGGTTTCTCAGGATAGCGGCTGCTGTCCCCGATCTGCGGGTGGCAGATGTTGATTTCAATGTCGCGGCCATGCTCGGCATGGCTAAAGAGGCGCGGGTAAAAGGTGCGCAGGTGCTTGCTTTCCCCGAGATGTCGATCACGGGCTATACCATCGCCGACCTGGTGCACCAGCAGTCACTGCTGGCAAAGGCTGAGGAAGGGCTCTTGCGTCTGGCGACAAGCACTGCTGACGGCGGCATGCTGATCGTGGCCGGACTGCCCATGTGTATCGACCAGAAGGTCTTTAATTGTGCTGCTATTCTGAACGGGGGGCAGGTGCTGGCAATCATACCAAAAACATACTTGCCGTCCTACAAGGAGTATTACGAGAACAGGTGGTTTGTCTCTTCGGAGGACGCCTGCTCCGATGTCGTCCATCTGGGAGACAGGGCCGTTGCATTCGGCGCCAATATATTGATATCCCTGCAGGGCTTTACGTCGGCTATGCTGGGCATCGAGATATGTGAAGATATGTGGGTTCCCCTGGCCCCACACGAGTACCAGGCGCTGGCCGGGGCAACAGTTTTACTTAATATCTCAGCCAGCAATGAAGTGCTGGCCAAGGCTGAGTGGCGCCGTTCCATGGTCTCCTCCGAATCAGGAAGGTGCGCGGCTGCCTGCTGCTATGTTTCAGCCGGAATGGGAGAATCATCCAACGATATCGTCTTTGGCGGACATACACTGATCGCCGAGAACGGCATTCTGCTGGCGGAATCACACGTATTTAAGCAGAGATCAGGCCTGACAGTATCCGACCTCGATATCGATCGGCTGATTCACGACCGCCTGGCGATGACAAGCTTCCGCCAGTCGCCGGGCCATATCAAGCCCTTCCGTATCATAGAGGCGAAGGTAGCCGACGTGCCGGCAACGGGATTGATGAGGGAGATAGATCCGCATCCCTTTGTACCCCGGGATTCCGAAAAACGGGCGCAGAGATGCCGGGATATCTTCGACATGCAGGTAGCCGCGCTGGCTAAAAAGCTGTCCGGCGCCAGACTTGAACGTATCGTGCTGGGTGTTTCCGGTGGACTCGACTCCACACTGGCCCTTCTTGTGGCGGTACGAGCCATGAATTTCCTCAATTTGCCCGTCAAGAACATTACGGCCTGCACCCTTCCCGGCTTCGGTACCACGCGCAGGACCAGAGACAACGCTACAGATTTATGTAAAGCTCTTGGCGTGAGCTTCGAGCGTGTTGATATCACGCGCACCTGCAGGGCGCATATGGACGATCTCGGGCATGATGGTTGTGAGGATGTTGTATTCGAAAATATACAGGCGCGATACCGCACCGAATACCTGTTCAACAGGGCTAATGGACTCAAGGCTATACTGCTGGGCACAGGCGACCTGACCGAGGTGGCGCTCGGCTGGAGCACTTTCTCGGGCGACCATATGTCGCATTACGATATCAATGTGTCGGTGCCCAAAACCCTGGTGCGCTATCTCGTCCGCTGGGTTGCTGACGAGGAACTGGCCAGCTCACCGGCGCAAAAAATCCTCAGGGACGTCCTGGATACGCCCATCTCGCCTGAGCTCAGAAGGCCTGTCAGGGGCCGGATCGCACAGAGGAGCGAGGACGTCATCGGCCCCGTGGAGCTGGACGACTTCTACCTGTATCCCTTCGTACGCTTCGGCACGCGGCCGGGCAAGATTCTGTTCTTAGCCAATGAGGCCAGAAAAAATCGATCTTTCGAAGGCCGCTATACTCTGGAAGACCTCAATAAATGGCTGGCCGTTTTTATCAGGCGCTTCTTCGCCAACCAGTTCAAGCGGACCTGCCTGCCCGAGGGACCTAAGATCGGCTCCGTCAGCCTGTCTCCCAGAGGAGACTGGAGGATGCCTTCGGATGCGGAACCCGAGTTGTGGCTGGAAGACCTGGAAAAGATGTATTGCAAACTACGGGGATGAACTGACATAGCCATCCCGCGGCAGCCGGGATCTAATCGATACGCCTGAACTTGTCTTTTGGCGCGCCGCAGATAGGGCATTCGTCCGGAGCAGAGCCCACGCTCACATAGCCGCAAACGCTGCATACATAATACTCAACACCCTGAGGATCCATCAGGCGATCTAAAGCTTTCTCGTATAGCTTGGCATGGCCTTTCTCTACATCCCTGTGGTAGCTGAAAACTGTTGCCACCTGTGGATTTCCCTCCTCATTGGCTGTTTTAATAAACCCCGGGTAGGCATCGGCAGCGTAGTTTTCGCGCTCAAAGGCCGCCTGCAGGTTTTCCTGAGTATCTGCGATCGCTCCCAGCAAACGCAGGTGGTGGAAGGCATGTATCGCCTCGGACTCAGCGATTGCCCGGAACAGCCCTGCAATGGCGGGGAACCCTTCCTGCTCAGCTTTAATTGCAAAGGCCAGGTCCCTGATATTTGCCTTTGATTCAGCCGCGAAACCTTCCTGAAGATTTCGCAACGTGCTGGCGCCTTTGACCCTGGGGCTCTCGTGTTTAACGAACTTGTCCGCGCCGGCGCCGCAGATGGGACAGCGCTCCGGTTTTTGCTCTGAAAACTCAAGATGTCGACAATGCGTACATAACCACATATCACTTCTCCTTAGAGCCTGATTAACCGATGAATGCCACTATGCCCCTATGTATCATGCTCACAGCAATAGCCGCCAGCAGCAACGCGAAGACCTTGGATAACGCCAGCACCCCTCCGTTTCCCAGCACCCTTACCAGCCTGTTCGCCTGGGCAAACATCAGCCACGTAATAAGCAGGTTGACTATAAACGAAAAGGTGACCATTACAATATGATACTGATCGGTCAGTATCAGCAATGTGGTGAGCACGGCAGGGCCTACGACCAGCGGCGTGCCTAACGGCACTACGGCTATCACGTCCTCCCCTGTAGCGGCCTGCGCTTCGAACATCTTGCCTACTACAAGCTCCTTGGCGCCCAGAATGAATAGTATCAGCCCACCGGCAATCAGGAAATCGTTAACCGTAATGCCCATGAAAAGGAATATCCCTTTACCGACAACGATGAAAATGAGTCCCAGCCCCAGAGCCGTGATCAGGGCGTTGCGTATCACGCTGCTCCTCTTTTTGTCTGACAGATCATGCGTCAGCGACAGCAGAATCGGCAAAGTGCTGATGGAGTCCATGGCCACAAACAGCGGCACAAAGGTCAGCCCGAAGTCCCTGAGTAAGTTAAGTATCATATCCATATAGCGTTTTCCTTAATAGGATACCCCGTTAACTCCGGTCCAGCAAGAAGTCAGTTATGATTTTACCGGCACTATCGGCAGCTTCATAGAAAAAGCCGTGTCCGGCTTTGTCTAAGATTATCGCTTGAGCGCCGGGGATGCGCGCAGCCAGGTTTTGCGTGTTTTGCGGAGGTACAAGCCGATCCTCCCCGCCGGCCATCACCAGCGTTGGCGACTTAATCTTTAATAGTCTGTCATATGTATCGTGTGCCGCGATTGCATCCCCCTGGCGCTGCAGCCCATGCTGAGGCGCAGGGAACATGGCAGTGATCCTTATATACTCCTCCCCCACTTCCGGATGCGTCTGTCTGAAGGCGGCCGTGCAGGTATAACTCCACATCTCGCGGGCTATCTCCGCAGTCGTGAGGCGCTTGCTACGCTCTCCGTCCAGCAAAAATGCCAGCACCTCGGGCTCCGGGTATATCGAATTTACTCCCCCGGGTATGGTACATCCCAGCACCAGGCTATTGAGTTTTTGCGGGTGGTTCAGCGCAAGTTCCTGGGCCACCATACCACCCATTGAGACGCCGAATACATGTGCCCGCGAGATTCCCAGTACATCGAGCAGCGCTGCGGCGTCGCCTGCCAGCATCTTCATCGTATACGACAGGTCCGGCTTGTCGCTGCGCCCTGCGCCGCGGTTGTCGAAGGCTATTACCTTGAAATAGTGCTCCAGCACAGGCTGCATGCAGAACCAGTGCCCGGTGTGGTCCCCGTATCCGTTGATAAGCAGCAGAGGCGGGCCCTGCCCGCTGACCTCGTAATACAGGTTGACTTCTCCTGCATTTATCCTCGGCATCTCATTTCCTCCACTTCATCAAATATCTGATTTTTTCCTCACTTCCGCCTTTTCCTTCATAATCCACGGCTCTACGACCTCAAGATTGCCCATCAGAACGGTACAGGATTATTCTGCTGTGCGCTATCAGGGATGCCGGGGAATAATTCAACCGTTATTGCTTTTACGATCCCCTGCAAGCCAGACATCACCGTCACTGAAGAACTTAAACTTATTGCGTCCGTGCCCCTTGGAATAATACAGGGCGGCGTCTGATTTCTTGAGCAATGTCTCCAGATCCACTCCATCGTCCGGGTAGATAGCAATGCCGATACTGGTAGATAGATATACCCACTGGTCGTCCACCGAGAAGTGCTCTTTAAACGAATCGATGATCTTCTGGGCTATAACAGATGTGTCTTCCTTGTGATTTGTCTCGAGCACCAGCAGCACAAACTCATCTCCGCCGATGCGTGCAAGCGTGTCACTTGCGCGGATAATGCCACCGATCCGGGCGCCGAAACCTATCAGCAGCTTGTCACCTATGTCATGCCCGAGCGTGTCATTGATCGTTTTGAAATGGTCGATATCCAGAGACATAACAGCCAGCCTGTCCTGATTGCGGTGAGCCAGCGCTGAAGCAATATTAAAACGGTCTATCAGCAATATCCTGTTTGGCAATCCGGTTAAAAAGTCATGGGTCGCCATTTCTTTAAGTTTTTGCGCCATCTTCTTGCGCTCTTCCAGTTCTTTGTTAAGCTCCTCCTGCTGCTCCTGCAGCTTATCTACCATCCTGTTTATATTTCGCTCAAGTACGGTGAGCTCATCATTGGATCTGGTGGGCAAATTGGTTGAAAGGTCCCCTGATATACTTATTGTATTTACGAAATGGCCGACACGCTCCAGTCTCGCTATCACCACCCTGCCTACAAACACGTTGACTACATACACATACACAATGGCCAGCCCGCATACCGCAAGTATGAAATATATCATCAGCGCCTGGCCCTGGGCAGTGACATCGCGCGGCATCTCCACACGGAACATCAGTGCCGGCTCTCCATATATATCCTTGAGCAATGCATATCCCGCGACGGTTTTTACGCTTTCCCTGCTGATAAATAACGGCGACTCTGTTGATAGTGATAGACGCGCAACACTGAAGGCCGCCGGCATTTCTGTATCGTCCACTCTTGCGATGGTGAGCGGCAAGTGCACCGCGTCGGAGATGCCGTTGATCATAGCCTCATCGAAATATTGTGCCATGACAAATGTTCCCCTGATAGGGCCTTCGTCGTTGCTGGTGAGGATGGGCTGAGAGGAGACTAACAGGGGTCCCTGAGGTAGGAGAATGATTCCAGCAGTATACTCCTCAACATCCCCATGGAACGTCAGAGCTTTGCTCATTATATGTTCAAGTAGTTCGGAAGGCATGTCCGTCTCCACCTCGGCATCCAGGTCGAAGCCCTTCCCGTAAATCGTCTGACCTTCGTTATTGATGACAAATATGAAATTGAGTTTGTTGTTTGTAAAAGTTGAGTCGGTGAAGTTGCTCTTGACATAGTCATAGTGATCGGATGGATTCTGAACGAAGGCGTAAGTATCATCCCAGGAGGCCCAGTCCAGATTTAGCCTGTTTAGACTTTCAAGTTGATTGTTGAAAGCGTTGGTCGTACGTTCAACCATTTCCCGTGCATATTGTTCCTCGATCCGCTGAAAGCTGCTCATGAGGAAAAACTGGGATACGGCGAAAACGATGCCCAGCATTAAAGCTGTAGCGCCGATGATAAGTAATAATGCTTTTAAACGCAGTGACACAGACTTCCATCCAGTATCCGGCCGGAAAATTCATTTACTCTACAATAAATCATGGCAGATATGGTTTACTGCAATACCTTTACGAGTTTTATTGACGTTAATTAGTTGCTGGCCGTTCTTAATTATACAATTATGCGGTCTGGCAGGGTAATATTACTGCTTTTTTTCCCCACAGCAGTCAAATCCAGAAAAATATACATGGAAAACAAAGGCAAGAGACCTGTTACAACCTGCCATGCAGAGCTAAACGTTTTGACGAAGTGCTAAATATCAATCGTAAAAATGAGGTTCTTGAAAATGTTGGTTAGCTATCCGTTAGCTAAATTGAAAATATGCAATATTAATGACGTGTATTTTAGCTACAAATATCACGGTAAATGAAGTTTTTGGTAGCGCATACCGGATTCGAACCGGTGATCTCTGCCTTGAGAGGGCAGCGTCCTAAACCCCTAGACGAATGCGCCCAATAAAATGGCTGGGGATCCAGGATTCGAACCTGGCCTCACGGATCCAGAGTCCGCTGTCCTACCGCTAGACTAATCCCCAGAGTTCCAAAATTATAGCATTGCCGCTTTACCTGAAGCAAACCTGCCCGCCTCGTGTATCCACTACTTAATCAAACCGGTGGATTTCAACACGTTGCGCACCTCAGCCCTGGATATGGGCAGCATGAGCTCCGGCGTGAGAAATTCGAAACCCCCAACCTCCAGAGACTCCCGAGCGACCTGCCCGGCCACCTGCTCCAGGTCACCCACCAATCGGTACCGTTCCACGATACTATCTTCATACTCCTTACATATCTTTACCGCATTTAAAAGCACCTGCCGGGCATCGGCGCCGGTCACAGTGGAATAATGGTCGAAGCAACATATCTCGATGTCGAGAGGCAGCAGTTTACTAATGGATTGCTTGTAAAGTGTGAAGTCGAACTGCGGCGAGGGATGTGCCTGCTTATCGACACCCCCAAGCGGGCAGGGAACCGCATCGCTTGGGAAAAGAGCCTTCAACGCAGGAATAAATACGGTAACGGCGCAGGGTGAATGTCCCGGTGTCTCGATGAACCTGGCCTCCAGCCCGTTGCCCAAATCGATCACGGTGGAATCGTCAACTATTCTGTCGATCGGGACAGCATCGATCTTAAGATTCATCCTCTCATAATCATCCTGCAATTTATAAATGTCGATCATCAGCCTGTTCACCATTTCCGAGTAGTTGATTACTTTCTCCTTCGACAGTATCCTGGCAGCCGATTCAGTTCCCAGCACTTTAATGCGGGGAAACCTTCTCTTCAGGTACGGAACTGCTCCGAAATGGTCGAAATGCGAATGAGGGATAACCAGATATTCAAAGCTGTCTGTATCGATAGCGAAATCTTTGAACTGCTGCTCAAGCTGCGGAGCTATCCAGTTCATGGCGCCGCCGATAATCATGGATTTCGGCCCCTGCACCAGGTACATCAGGCTCTGCTTGATTCCCAGCATATAGAGCCCCTCGCAAATTTTGCCCGGCCGGTCTATATACATTCTTTCACCTCCTCCATCAGCAGCATAACATCGGCATTATTTGAGGCAAACAGACTCCTGGATTAGAATCCGGATTTGACAGTGACTGTTACAATTAGTTATACCTGATTTAAGGCATAAGCATAAAATTCTTGCTGGAGAATAGCATATCATGAAACTCACCTGGAAACCTATTATGGCCGGCATACTTGATATCGTATCAGGCGCTATCGGCATGGTGGGCAGCGTATATTTCGTAGTGCTGACTTCATTATTCCGCAGCATGTACGAGATACTGCTCATCGATCCAGCCGTTGTCGAGCAGACCGAACAAATTATATCCAGGTTCTTCGCCATACCCTTCGTGCTTGTCTTCATCGGCATCATAGCGATTATAGGCGGGGTTTACGCGCTCCAGCGCAGGATATGGATACTGGCCCTGGCGGGGTCTATATGCTCATGCATTGTCTTCCCCATCTTCGGTCTTCCCTCCATTATCATCACAGCACTGGCCCGGGATGAGTTCAACTAAAGGGGCACCATAGGTAACCACATTGTCCTCTCTCAATAAACTGCAGTCATCCATCGGGATCAAGTTCAATAACCCGCACACCCTACAACAGGCGGTTACACATACCTCCTACATCAACGAAAATCCTGCGGCAAATACAGGCGATAACGAGCGTATGGAATTCCTGGGCGACGCCCTGCTCAACTTCTTTGTAGCCGAAAAACTCTTCTGCGATTTCCCCGACCTGCCTGAAGGGAAGCTGACAGAGATCCGTGTCTCTCTGGTGCGGCAGGAAAATTTGGCTGAAAAAGCGCTGCAGCTCAAACTTGGCGACTACCTGTTGCTGGGCAAAGGTGAAGACGCATCCGGCGGAAGGGAAAAACGTAATAATCTGGCGGACGCATACGAAGCCCTCACAGCAGCCGTGTTTCTTGACCGTGGCTTCGAATCAGCAAGGGCCTTCGTCCTGTCCGGCTTCGCTGCTGATATCCAGGCAATCAAGGATGGTAAACACAGCCTTAACTATAAAGCGCTGCTGCAGGAACTTACCCAGTCCGAGTTTAAAACGCTTCCGGAGTACGAGGTTATCGAAACGACCGGTCCCGACCACGACAGGGTCTTCTGCGTTTCCGTCTCTCTGGGAGATGTGCTGCTGGCCGTTGGGTCAGGCAAGACCAAAAAGACCGCCGAGTCCGAGGCAGCCAGAATTGCCTACGGCAAATTGATGGCCGGGACCGGTACGAACAGTTAATCCGCGTATTGGAGCACGACCACTTCAAGTTCAGCCGGCAGACTGTTGGAAGTGATCTCAATTTCGCTGCCCGCTATTCTTTTAACTTTGCTCTTGTCTTTAGCGAAGTCCTCCGCGCTCCACTGCAGGAACTGGCACCTGTCCGTCTTGTAATGCATGGGTATGGCTATGAGTGGTTTGATATCTGCGCATACTACATTGGCAGTTTCAACATCGATTGTGAACACGGCGCCCACAGGTATCAGCAACACATCCACCCTGCCCACAGAATCGAGTTGCGCGGCTGACAGCCGGTGCCCCAGATCGCCCAGATGGCATATCCTGACGTCATCCATCACAGCACAAAACACTGTATTGACCCCCAGCTTCTTGCCGCCGACATCATCGTGTAAAACATTTATCCCTCGCAACTTAATACCTTTGATCGTCTTATCTGCGCTCCCCTTCACGATCTCAGGCTTGCCCGGCAGGGCATCCGTGCAGTTATGATCCGCATGCTCATGACTGACGGTTACCAGGTCGACTTTCTCGCTGACCTGTTTATAGTTCAAATGGCTGTCCGACTTGAAAGGATCCATTAGTACCTTCGTGCCGTCGCCCGCCGTCAGCAAAAAACATGAGTGCCCGAACCATTTTATCTTCATGTTCAACCTCCTATCTCTCACTGAAACCTGCAATGAAGCGTATGAGCGTCCTTACACCGAAGCCTGTTGCTCCCTTCACCAAAACCCCCCTGGTCTTATCCGCCATAAAAGTACCTGCTATATCGATGTGTGCCCAGGGCGTCTCGCCTACAAACTCCTGCAGGAAAAGGGCCGCCGTGATGGCCCCACCATACCTGCCACCTGAGTTTTTCAAGTCGGCAACCTCGCTTTTGTTCAGGTCTTTGTATTCCTCCGGCAAAGGCAACTGCCATAGCTTTTCACCACCGCTGCCAGCCGCTTCCACAAGCTGATCTGCCAGCTTGCGATTGTTGGAGAACAGACCGGCATACATATCGCCCAGAGCAACATGGCAGGCTCCGGTCAAAGTAGCCAGGTCTACAATGGGGCTAAGCCCGTTCTTAACTGCGTAAGAGAGCGCATCGGCCAGTATCAGCCTGCCTTCCGCATCGGTATTAACTACCTCAATAGTTTTGCCGTTGGACGCTTTCAGCACATCCCCAGGCTTGAGCGCCCTGCCGCCGGGGAGGTTCTCGGTGGCCGGTATCAGCGCAGTTACATTGACAGCCAGCTTCATCTGCGCTATGGCATCCATGACCGTAATCACCACCGCTCCGCCTGCCATATCGCCCTTCATATCGGACATAAATTCCTGCGGCTTGAGCGATATTCCGCCCGAGTCGAATGTCAAACCCTTGCCCACCAGGCCGATGATCTCTTTTCCGGCCGGGTTACCGCGGTAATCCATAACTATAAAATTGGGCGGCTCTGAGGTCCCCCGAGCCACACCCAGCAGGGCGCCCATCTTCTCCTTCTCCATCTGTGCGCGGTCCATCACAACTATATTAAGGCCGTGCCTGGAGGCTATCTCTCTCGCCCTCTCCGCCATGTGCGAGGGAGTCATATGATTGGCCGGCTCATTGACCATATCCCTCGCCATCATCGCCGCAGCAGCCGTGATCCTGCCCATCTCCAACCCTGCACCCATCGCATCAAACATGCTATTGTCATTTTCCAGCAAGACGATCTCCCCTATCTCATGACTGTTTTCGTCACTGGTCATATGGCGCTTGTACTGATAAGCGCCAAGCAGGCAACCCTCGGACACTGCACGGCTCAAATCGGCATGACCCGGACCGCCTTCACCACCCACCCGCAGGTCAAAGGCAGCAGATCTGGCTCTATGCTTACTCAGGATGCGCACAACTTCCCCTGCCAGGTCCCTCAATTTATCGGTATTCCATTCAGCCCGCTTGCCCATGCCGGCCACAACAGCCAGCCGGGGAGTAATCTTTCCCAGCGTATGCAGCACGTGCACCTCATTCAGCTTCCCTTTTGTCTCGCCTGAACTGATCAGATCTGCTATGATACCTCCTAAAGCCGCATTTAACTCGCCGGCAGCGCCAACCAGACCCTCATCCCCCTCGAAAACTCCAGCTATAACCGCATCAGTTGTAATGGTGTTAACACCACCTGGTCTGACTTCAAACTTCACTTTTCCCTCCAGTATATAATATTATGTAAACGCAGAGGCACTGCGATCCCTGGCAGACGATATCTCTGCCAGGGCAATACAACAGCCGCATCTGATTATATTACCACCTTTTCATCAACCATCAATCTGATAATTGATTTATACCGGCTTTCAATGGTATAATAACGAAAAGTGAACCTTTAAGTCAGCCCAGCGAGGCTGGCAAGGGAAAAGTGAAGTTACTTCGCCGCAAATCCGGTCCGGGCATATGTGCTTGTAACAGACCTCTTGCCAGCAAGGGCAAGAGGTTTTTTTAATGCCTGAAAAAACTCTGCTTAATTCTTCCGATATCGAAAGGGCGCTGGTCCGCGTCTCGCACGAGATACTCGAGCGCAATAAAGGCGCAACCGATATCGTATTTGTCGGTATTAAGACACGCGGCGTTCCTTTAGCCCAGCGTCTGGCTGCAATCATACGCACCATGGAGCAGGTCGATATTCCCGTCGGGTCTCTGGATATAACCCTTTACCGCGACGATGTTTCTTCGCTGAGCTTTAAACATGTTGTTCAGCAGACCTATGTTCCTTTCGATATCACCAGCAAGCATCTGATACTGGTCGACGATGTTTTTTACACCGGCCGCAGCATACGCGCCGCCCTGGACGCACTGATAGACCTGGGAAGGCCTGAGACCATACAGCTTGCCGTGCTGATCGACAGGGGCCACCGCGAGTTGCCCATCCGCGCTGATTTCGTAGGAAAAAATATCCCCACGGCGCGCAACGAAGAGATAAAAGTATATCTGAGCGAGGTCGATGCTGTGGACAAAGTCACGGTTATGAGGACGGAGGGAGGCAAGAATGAGCTTAAGTGAACCGAGACCCGGCACGGCTACACGTGAAACATTGCCCAACCCATCCATAGATTTCTGGAAACACCGCCATGTGCTGGACCTGGATGATTTCAGCAGGGAGGAGACAGACCTTGTTTTTGAGATAGCCGAGGGCATGGTGGAGATACTGGATCGCGATGTTAAGAAAGTGCCCACCCTGCGTGGTAAAACCATTGCCACCATGTTCTTTGAGCCAAGCACCCGTACCCGCGCATCCTTCGAACTGGCGGCGAAATACCTTGGGGCGGACACCATTAATCTGGAAGCCGCCAGAAGCAGCGTGGCCAAGGGCGAATCTCTCATAGACAGCCTGCGTACGCTGCAGGCACTGGAAGTAAACGCCATCATCATGAGGCATCCCTGCTCCGGCGCACCCTACATCGCCGCGCGCAATCTGGATACCAGCATTATCAACGCTGGTGACGGCTGCCACGCCCATCCTTCACAGGGGCTTCTGGACATATTCACAATGAGACAGCAGCTTGGCAACCTGAAAGGCCGTAAAGCCGTGATCGTCGGCGATATTTTACACAGCAGAGTGGCCCGCTCCAACATCTGGGGCACCCGCCATTACGGCATGAAGCTGGTGCTCTGCGCACCACCCACCCTTATGCCCCACGGCCTGCCCGATATGCTGGAAAAATATTCTCTCAACCATGTGACCCTCGAGCACGACCTCAATACAGCAATTAAAAACGCCGATATCGTCATGCCTCTGAGGCTGCAAAAGGAGCGGCAGCAAAGCGGGCTGATATCATCTCTGCGAGAGTATACTCAGGGATATCAAATCAATGCGGCGCGCCTGGCCGGTGCGAAACCTGATGTCCTGGTGATGCATCCAGGACCCATGAACGAAGGCGCCGAGATCAGCCCTGAGGTGGCCTACGGAACCAGGTCGCTGATTGAACAGCAAGTCACCAATGGTGTAGCGGTGCGCATGGCGCTGCTGTATCTGATTGCAGGGGGAAAAAGCAGATGAAAAATGACAGCCTCCTGATAAAAAACGCACTCACTATCGACCCCGCCGCCGGCATTGAGGAGACCGGTGATATCTTAATCACCGGAGGAAAGATATCGAAGATCGGCAAAAACATCTCTGCAGCCGGTGTCACAGTCATTAATGCATCGGGATTAATTGCCTCTCCGGGCTTTATCGATCTGCACTGCCATTTGCGCCAGCCCGGCTACGAGAATAAGGAGACCATTGCAACAGGTGCGCGGGCAGCCGCGCGTGGCGGCTATACCACGATATGCTGCATGCCCAATACCAATCCCCCGCTGGACAGCGCCGCGGTCGTCAGTCATGTCAAGGATATAGCGGCCAGGGAGGCTTCCTTTATAACGATTCTGCCGGTCGGCTGCATTACCGAAGGCAGGGCAGGGAAGGAATTGACAAATATGGCGGAGTTGGCCGCTACCGGGTGCATTGGGTTCA
>JAFGHL010000041.1 GCA_016930155.1 Dehalococcoidia bacterium
CATCGCGCGCGGCGCATTCACCGTCAACATCGCCTCGGAGCAGTATGTCAAAGAGGCGGACTACGTGGGCCTGGTCTCCGGGCGGGACGTAGACAAGTTTGCCGTCGCCGGCCTCACGCCGGTCAAAAGCGACCTGGTCGATGCGCCCTACGTCGCCGAATTCCCAATGACGCTGGAGTGTAAGCTGCTGCACACGCTCGAAATTGGGCTGCACACACTGTTCGTGGGCGAAATCCTCGACATCAAGGCCGCAGCGGACGTCTTCGACGCTGACGGCAAGCTCTCCATCCAGAAAATCCGCCCCATCCTCTGGGCGCCAGACGACGGCGGGTACTACGGCGTGGGCGAATACCTGGGAGCGGCTTTTGAGATTGGCAATGCAATCAAGGGAAAATAACCTGTACAAAGATTTGGATGAATTAGTCTTGCATACCTTCGCAAGAAGGGGAAAATGATAACTTCCACTCAATCTGAATTTGACAACACTTCTATTAATGAGCTATCGCGTGAGCAAATAGCCTCTACGATCTCTAGTTTGCGCGGCGCTGGCGATTTAGCGCAAGCGATCAGCGTGTGTAACGAAGCGAGCCGGAAATTCGCCGAGGATTATTTCTACCCCAAAATTGCCGGTGATCTATACTTTCAACAAGGAGACTACGATTCTGCCGCAGATGCTTTTCTCGATTTTCTGCAAAAAATACCACCGACTCATCCGAAATCCCTTGATTTGTTTCGAGACTTCACCAGACGGTACAGCCGACTGAAGGGAATATGGCCGCCAGAACGCTTGACTGGATATGCGCAACGCATTTTGGTAACAATAAAAAGCAGAACGCTCCCCCGTTCAATAGCATTACAATGCATTAGTTTGATAGAACCTGATTTACCGGAGCACATAGAGTTAAGCGACAAAGAGAACAAGTTAATCTCTCAGCTACAGGCAGGCACATCTTTTAAGAGTTTAATGACTATTGTTAAAGAAATGGAGCACACTTCTCCAGTTCAGTTAAAGCTCATATTAGATCGTTATATCCTGAACCGTCCAAGAACTGCCGAAACTCAAAAGTTTGATGCCTATTGTATTGCAGTCTATGAACGTATGGAAGATTATGCTCATGCGCTGAAAATAGCTGAAGAACTTCTGGCAATTAACCTGGAAAGCACGGCTCTTCACTCAACATTAAGAATATGCCGAAAAATCAATAATTACGAACGAGTAGATGGACTTATCAAAAAATACCCTAGAATTTTGAAAACCGATGTGTTTAATGTTTTGTATGAATTAGTATATTATTTTTATGCACGTCATCATTTTGAGCAGGCTTTAACAATTTTGGAAAAAATGGAAGGGTTTTATCCTGGTAGTATTCCTATACAAACTACGATCATGAACTTTTACCTGAATTGGGGTAGATCAGAAGATGCAAATAGGGTTCAAAATAGGCTTTTAGAACTATATGCTGCTAAAAACTCAACAGATACTGAAAAACTCTACTATATTCAGGATAGCCAGGCTAGTGTTTGGTCAAGAGTCAAAGAACTTTCATCTGAGTTAGAATATCAAAAACAATTGGCCGCTGTAAGTGACCTAACCTTGGGGATTTCACACGAACTTGGACAACCCATTACCAACATTCGTTACACAATCCAGTTCTATAGTCGCCTCTTTGAGAAAGAGGAATTTATTGAAAGAGAAGCTGTTTCCAAAATTTTCTCCTCTATGCTCGAAGAAACAGAACGTATGGGCAGACTCATCAAACGTCTCGCACCGCTTACTTCCCGCAAAAGCGTCAGTGAGACCTTTGATTTAATGTACTGTATAGACAAACGTATACAAGCAGAAAAAGCGCGTTTACAATACATAGATGTCAATGTTTCACCAAAAACGTCGGTTTATTTGACCGGTGATCCGGTAAAATTCGAACAACTCATTAGCAATCTGCTGCTCAATGCAATTGATGCTATCAAGGCACACACGCGGCGTCAGAAAAATCGCATTGATATTCATGTTGAAGAAAAAGAAACAGAGATTATACTGACTTTTGCAGATACCGGGATTGGAATAGCGCGAGAAAACAGGGCCAAACTCTTTACCCCTTTCTTTTCTACCAAAAGCCCCGGTAAAGGGGAAGGGTTAGGTTTGTTTATTGTATGGAATCTCTTGAAGATGCAAGGGGGTAAGATTCGTCTGGATGAAAACTATGAAGGCGGCACGCGCTTCGTCATTTTGATTCCTAAACCAACAAGGAGTATTGTAGATGAACAACTTGATTTTATTGATTGAAGACGAACAGAAAACAGGCGATATGCTCAAGCAAGCCTTGGAATCTGAAGACATTGATGTTATCTGGGCTATAGATGGCAAATCAGCCATCGCGCAAATGCAAAGGGGAAAGTTTGATTTGATTATTCTTGACCTCAAGCTGCCAGGAATATCTGGCGATGAAGTCCTGGCTACGATACGACGCGTAGACCCATATGTTGATGTCATCGTCTATACAAACTATCAAGATCCACCGATTATGAAGAAGCTGATCAATTTGGGGATAGATGGTTATATCAATAAGGGGCCAGAGGCAGATTTGTGGGGAACAGTAGAAAGAATAAAAGCGCGGTTGGATCCTTTTACGGAAGAAGAACGTGAAAGTTTACTAGAGGCTATTCCCGCCGGTGTCTTTTAGAAAAGCGGCAAAGTGAGGAGCTATAACGATGCCTTTTCTACTAGATACCAACACTTACTTTCTGTTTTTTCAACCAGAACCTAAACCCACATCCTATACATGTCTCCGGGAAAAACTAAAATCAAGTACGGAGATTTCTTTTTATATTTCAGAAATCACCTCAATGGAAATTCATTCCGTGCTAGGTAAATATAGACGTGGTAGCCCTAGACAAGCGCAAAAATGTAATCGCGAGATTAGTATTTCTACCGGTACCGCTGTATGTCCTAACACTTGGATATCTCCTGCAAGAAAACCCCTTAAGTTACGAGTCTTTCGCAACATACAAAAGCTAGTCAAAGACATCGAATCCCAAAGAGGTGATATTCAAGCGACGGTGCTTGCCCTTAACCAACCCATCATTGACTATGCACGCAATGTATTAATGCATTATGCAGACCGTTATAGTTTCGGTTCCCATGATGCTCTTATTGCCGGATGTCTCATGAATGCACAACACAACCTTAATATCAACCTCACGCTGGTGACATCAGATAAAGCTCTCAAAGCCGTCTTGAAAGAGGAAGGACTATGTTACTATGACCCACAAAACCCGTAATCACCCTGCCTTTATTCTAGAAACTGAGTTTATGGAATTAACCGCCGACCTGGACGTAGCCGCGTTCTGGGAAGAGAACGCCCAGTGCCAAAGATTTACGACGGACAAACCGCGCTGCGCGCTTTCGTTCTCGCCGGACGATCACTGGATCTTCGAGTTCATGGATGTCCCCTCGACGCTGCGGTACTACCACGACACCACCTACCGGAACGCGCTGCACAAAGAGGTCAACGCCATCACCCAGGAACACGTAGGGCGCGCCTTCTTCAACGAGGACACCTGGGAAAACGAACCGCACCGCATCGAGAACCTCTTCGACTGCATCTTCACCTACTACGAGGGTGGCACCCCGTGGCTCACTGCCGTCAACAAGGGAGACGGCCCTGAAGACGCCGCCGCCTTCGCGCGTATCCTCGACAAGGCCGAAGCCACCGACATCCGCGCGTGGGCCTTGCCGGCGCCATATCTGGCGGAATGGGAAGCGCGCAAAGCCGCTGGAAAACCCTTGCCCAAACTCGGCACGGGCAGTCGCGGCCCGGCGACGATTATGACGTCCGTGCTCAAAACAGAAACCGTCTTCTACTGGCTTTACGACCATCCCGACCTGATGCGCCGTTTCCGCGACATCCTGGCGGAGAAAATGGTCGAATTCAACAC
>JAFGHL010000042.1 GCA_016930155.1 Dehalococcoidia bacterium
GAGGTCTTCGGACTGGTCGGCGAATCCGGCTGTGGCAAGTCCACTCTGGGCAGGGCCATCCTGCGCCTGGAGGAGCCAACCGGCGGAGAGGTACATGTTAATGGTGTCGATGTCCTCAAGCTCAGCAAACGGGATCTGAGGACGCTCAGGGGCAACGTGCAGATCGTTTTTCAGGATCCCGATTCGTCGCTGGACCCGCGCATGACGGTGGGTGATTCGATCGAAGAAGTCCTCATAGTCCAGGGCATGCGCAGCACCAATGAGCGCAACGACCGTGTGGCTGCGCTGATGGAAAAAGTCGGTCTGGAGCCCGAATTCAGGGAAAGGTATCCGCATGAATTCAGCGGGGGACAGAAACAGCGCATCGGTATTGCACGTGCGCTGGCTGTAGAGCCTCAGCTTATCATCGCTGATGAGCCCGTCAGTGCCTTGGATGTATCCGTGCAGGCGCAGATATTGAACCTGATGATGGATATCCAGGAGAAAGACGGCCTGGCCTATATGTTCGTCAGCCATGATCTTTCTGTTGTTAAGTATATTTCAGACCGTGTGGGTGTCATGTACCTGGGCAAAATCATGGAGATCGCAGATAAAAGCGAGCTGTTCCATAATCCTCTACTGCCCTATACCGAAGCCTTATTATCGGCCATAGCCAGCCTGCGGCCCAGCGGCAAGGAGCGTTTGCTGCTTAAAGGCGATGTACCGTCACCTCTCAGGCTACCCTCGGGCTGCCGCTTCCACACACGCTGTCACAGGGTATTGCCTGTCTGCTCACAGGCGGAACCGCCACTTATCGAGCGTTCGCCCGGACACTTCGTGGCATGTCATCTGTATGACTGATAAAAAGGGCCGGGACTATATAGTCCCGGCCCTTTTTAATTTCATTTAACTCCGCAATTGTGGTTCTACTGTGCCTTCCTTCTCCTCAATATAAATAAAAGACCGATCACCAGTGATAATAATACCATCGCTCCACTTATATACAGGATGATATTGGGATCGGCCATGGCGTCCACGGTAAAGCTGCCGGCGCTGGTCCCGCCGACGTAAACCGAGTAGGTGCCCGGCTCGTTGCGGCTGACGGTGAAGGTAATAGGGGTGCTTGATCCGCTCTTAACGGTAACTCCCTGGTTGGTTTCCGGCTGGCCGTTGACATACACGATGATGTTGTTTGTTCCTTCGGCATTTCCTGTGTTGACCACTCCAACAGTGATCGTGACCGGCGCTCCTGGCACTACCCTGTTGGTCGAGAGCGAGGCGCTTTGAACGGAGATGCTGGCCATAGGCACGGGGCCTTGCTGATTTGCTGTCGTGGTGCCACTGGCTGTAGATGAGCCGCCGTGGCTTGATGGGCTGAGTAATCCGGCGAAGTTGAAAGGGGTGGTGCTCGTGGCTGTGCCGGACGGTGTGGTGACAGTGATCCTTCCGGGGTTGCCGTTGCCAATAGTGGCAGTTATCTGATTATTGGAATTGACCATAAAGGCGGAAGCCGTTATGTCGCCGAAGTTGACACTGGTTGCTCCAATAAAATTATTACCTGTAATGATGACCTCTGTCCTGTTGCCGCCTGAGGTTGGCGTAAACGAGTTTATGGATGGTAGGTTGCCTGGCAGCTTAGCAACGAAAGCATCGCGTAAAGTGTCCATCCCTCCCGTTCCCGGTGTATATGGCCTTACCGGTGTTCCCCACGCATCATAACTTTCACCGGCTATGTAAACGTTGTTGCCGGGATCCACTGAAACTCCATATCCAAAATCGGCGCCGGCACCACCCAGGAATGTGTTCCATAGTAAGGCCCCGCCGTTGCTAATCCCGGCAACAAAACAATCCCAGTCTCCGCCTGCAAAGGGACGTTCAGAGTCTCCCCACGTTTCGCTGCTTGCGCCGGTAATAAAGATGCTGCCGTCGTTCACTGCTATCCCGTAACCATTGTCATAGCCGTTGCCGCCTGCGAAGGTATGCCAGGCCAGGTTGCCGCTGCCGGTTAATCGGGCAACAAAGGCATCACTATTACCAGAGAATGCCTTAAAAGGGACGTCCCAGCTGCCGTCGCTTGTACCGCAAACATAAAGATTGGACCCGGCATCAATGGCAAGGGCTTTGCCGAAATCGTTATCGACGCCGCCCAGGAAAGTGTTCCACACCAGCGCTCCATTATTGCTAAGCGCTGCGATGAAGGCATCGTTATGGGAATATGACCTGATGGGTGTGCCCCAGGAATCATCTGGTGCTCCCAAATTATCAGTATTTCCCACTATATAGACGTTGCCTGCAGCATTAACAGTTATACCAAGGCCAGTGTCATCACCCGGGCCGCCCAGGAAGGTGATCCAGAAAAGGCTACCACTGCTGTCCAACTTGGCAGTAAAAGCATCATTCCAGGCTCCGGAGTGAGCCCGAACAGGCGAACCCCAGGTACTATAGCTGTCGCCCGCTACATATATACTGCCGGCAGCATCTGTTACAACTCCCCTGCCCTTGCCCCAGCTGCCGCCACCCAGGAAAGTGTTCCATTGGAGTGCTCCGTTGTTACTTAGCCGTGCAACAAAAGGCTGATAGATGCCTCCCGGGAATTGCCGTACTGGCGATCCCCAGGTATCATGGCTGGTGCCTGTCACACAGACGTAGCCGTTCCGGTCCAGTATAATTCCGTTACCTTGATCGCTTTCACTCCCGCCCAGGAACGTCAGCCATATCAAAGCGCCGCTTGTATTAAGCTTGGCTACAAAGGCATCGCCATTGCCCGAATAAGCTCGTAAAGGATTGCCCCAGGCAGCATTACTGGTACCAGCAACGTAAATATTACCCATGGCGTCCACTGCGATTGCATTGCCGCTGTCACCCAGATTACCACCCAGGAAGGTATTCCACGTCAGCACCGGATCGATCACAACCGGGATGCCGGGCTGGCAACCCGACAGTGCGAAGCCGATCTCATGCTTATTATATATGATATATGACGAATCTACTGCTTGCTTGGAGCCCTCTATCTCCTGCCAGGCAATAGGGGCCGATTCCACCATAGTGCCATTATCAAATGAGATAACCAGGTTGCCCTGGCTGTCCAGTGAAACCGGCTGGTTGTAGAACAGCCGGATGTTGTCTGCACAGGCTGGGATATTTAAATAGTAGGTGCTCTCTGCGATGCCGTTTGCCACTGGTGTATAAACCAGATCAACATTTTTCCATACGTTCCTGTAGGTTACTTTATCTAGCGGGGCAGCGGATTTGCTTTGACTGCTGTCTGCTGCAGCCACTGGCCGCGATATCGAGCAATGTACGAACTCGACTCTCAATGCATGGTCGCCTGCTGCGATATATATCCCTTCCGGTGTAAAGCCCAGCATATGCCCGCCTGCAGTGAATTGCAGCAAATAATTATTCATGCCGGCGGATTCTGCTGAATCTTGAAACTGAAGACCCATCGGGAGTAAAAGTGTAAGGATAAGCAGGATGAGGGAAATATTAACTAATCGGGACATTTAAATCACCCCCTAAGATATATTCCACGACAATCGCACACGCCGCGCGTTATGCCCGCGGTATCTGAAAATGATATGGTAAAAGATATCCCCTGTCAATGAGAATTACCCGGGATCGAATGAAAGGAAGATTAATGGAAAATGGCTGGGGTGGTTAAGGCCCCCGCTGAATAAATATGGAAGCGTCGGGCAAGGTGCCCTCGGGACCTGCTAAAGGTTTTTAACCATATAGGCATTTTCCAGACTATAGCCTTCCGACCTGAAGTAGTCCCGCACTCCTACTCCGCTGATCACCGCGATCTTGTTAACTGAATACTGCTCGTGTGCAATCCTCTCAGCCTCTTTGAGAAGGAGTCCGCCCAGTCCCTTGTGCTGTGCTGCCCGGTCATCCTGTTTCCCGATGGGAACGGCTGCTCCGAAAACATGTATTTCTCGTACGATGGCCGGGTAGATATCGCCGTTGCCTCTGTCGAGGCGCAGCCGCAGCAGTCCGAAAAGCGTTCCCTGGCGGTCTTCGTATGATAAAAAAATCTCCCTGCCACTGGAAGCATCGTATTCGTAACGGTCCAGTTCCGGCTCACCGATCTCATGTCCGTTCCGCTGCCGGTGTCCGTACTCGCGGCAGCGTATACACTGGCAGTGTATATCTTTTGTTTTCATGGCTGCCTGTACGTTGGAACGTAAAGCCAGGTCCTGACAGCCTGCCAGGATAAATTTGGTGGGTATGTCCCTCATAACGCGGGATATGCGAACATATTTGGGGACCAGGCTTTTAATGTCTGTCAGGAGATTTACCGTCTCATCCATGGTATAGGGAATGTAGTCTCCCTTGGTATACCACATTTCCAGTTCGGTGTGGGACACTACCAGCGTGGGATACAGCTTCAGGCCGTCCGGTTTATAGTCATTATTTTCAAACAGTTCGCGGGTCATCTCAAGGTCATGGGCGGGACTTGAGCCGGGCAGCC
>JAFGHL010000043.1 GCA_016930155.1 Dehalococcoidia bacterium
CTTATAAGTTATTTGTGTTTATTACTTATATTTTGAGGTCTCTCTTACTTTTTTCAACTCCAACCGACAAAACTGTTACTGTATCTGAGACGGGCGGTCAATGCCTGCTTCTCTGTATATCGGATTACGTCCGTAAAAGCGTTAAGTGATAAAATGGGTGTGCCCTGATATCAGTATATGAAATCTCCTGTATTAGGCAGGCAACCGCTTAATTATTTGCTTGGAGGTAGTTATGGCCATATATTTGATGCTCTCAACTCTGACCGGTGACGGCAGAAAGGCGATCGAGGAATACCCTGAAAAGCTGAAGGAACTAAATAAGGAAGTTGAATATATGGGGGTTAAAATACTGGCCCAGTACGCTCTGCTGGGGCAGTATGATTTTGTGCATATTATCGATGCGCCCAACAATGAAAAAGCGGCCGAGCTGGCCATCCACCTATCTGCGGGAGGCCTTCAGAGCCTGACGCTGGCAGCGATACCCCTGGATAAGCTGATCGAGACGCTGAAAAAGAAGCCTCCTGTGTTCTGATCCCGCCGCACAGGATTGAACTTACCCGCCTGCTGCTATTATAATAAAGCTTCAAATTTAATTATCCGCATACGCCATGAGCAAGAGCCGAAAACTACTATCGGGCAACGAGGCTATCGCCTTGGGCGCCTACCACGCCGGGGTGCGGGTGGCCACGGCCTATCCGGGGACGCCCAGCACAGAGATTCTCGAGAACATGGCGACGTTCAAAGACCTTTACGCCGAATGGTCCACCAACGAGAAGGTCGCCATGGAGGTGGGTTTGGGTGCCTCCTACGCCGGAGTGAGGACGCTGGTCTCAATGAAACACGTGGGATTGAATGTAGCGGCCGATCCCTTCATGGCCGCGGCGACGACGGGAGTGCACGGCGGCCTGGTAGTGGTCTCCGCAGATGATCCCGGCATACACAGCTCCCAGGGTGAACAGGACAACCGGCACTTTGCCCGGCTGGGAAGGGTGCCCATGATCGAGCCCGCCGACAGCCAGGAAGCATACGATTTCATGTCCGCAGCATATGAAATCAGCGAGAAATACGATACCCCTGTTCTTTTCAGGATAACCACCAGGGTTGCGCACTCCAAATCGGTGGTCGAGGTGGATATGGGCGCGCTGAGGGCGGAGAGGAATAAGTTTTTTCACCACCACGTGGAGAAGTATGTGATGCTGCCCGGACACGCGCGTCTGAGGGTGCCGCATATGCACAGCCGCATGGAAGGGCTGACTGAACTGGCCGAGAAAACCAAGCTCAATATTATTATCGAGGGAGACAGCCGCACGGGCATCGTTTCGAGCGGCGTAGGCTATGAATATGCCAGGGAAGTCTTCCCCGGTGCTTCATTCCTAAAACTCGGATTGATTTACCCTCTGCCTCCCAAACTGATTAAACGCTTCGCCGGCAATGTTAACAAACTGTTCGTCGTCGAAGAGTTGGATCCCTTCCTGGAAGAGAATATCAAGGCAATGGGAATCAAGATCGAAGGAAAGCAACATGTCCCGCGACACGGAGAACTGAATACCGGAATCGTGCGCCGGGCGGCCGTTAAGGCGGAGATTATTCCCACGGCCGATGTGGCAGTTGAAGCGGCGGCCACCAGCAACCTGCCGGGACGGCCTCCCCTGCTCTGCGCGGGTTGCCCGCATGCCGGCGCTTTTTTCGTATTGAGCACGATCGGAAAGAGGGCCAAGGTACTTGATGCCGGAGGCAAATCCGAGAAGGAATCCGGCCTGATCATTACCGGCGACATCGGCTGCTACACGCTTGCAACCTATCCTCCCCTGCGCGCTATGGATACGACAGCCTGTATGGGCGCCAGCATAGGCCAGGCCATCGGCCTGGTCAAGGCAGGCGTCAGCAGCAAGGTAGTCGCAGTTATCGGCGATTCAACCTTCATGCACTCGGGCATCACCGGCATCATAGATGCCGTCTATAACGATGCCCGGATCACCGTGATCATACTCGATAACGGCACCACGGCCATGACCGGGCACCAGGACCATCCCGGCTCGGGCATGTCGGCGCAGGGTGTACCCACGCAGAAGGTGGATATCGCCAGGATTGTCGAGGGCGCCGGAGTGAAGAACTTGCAGGTCGTAAATTCCTTCGATATCAAATCGGTGAGGTCCGCCATCAGATCGGCTCTTGACAGCGACCAACTGTCCGTGGTCATCGTCCGAGGCAAGTGCGCGGTCACAAATAAGGAACGCAAGAACAAGCGCTTCGTCGATCAGGATGTATGCAATGACTGCGGTGTATGCCTGATGATCGGCTGCCCGGCCATCCAGAAACGGGACGGCAAGGTTTATATAGAGGCCGGTACTTGTATGGGAGACTCCTGCGGTATCTGCCAGCAGATATGTCCTAAAAAAGCCATTGGCACGGAAGGCAAGGTGGATAAATAATGAAGAGCCGGGGCAAACAGGATGTGTTGATGGTGGGTGTGGGCGGCCAGGGCATCATACTCGCCAGCGATATACTGGGTGATGTCGCACTGGACATCGGCATGGATGTTAAAAAGACCGACACACTGGGAATGGCGCAGCGGGGAGGTAGTGTAACCAGCCATCTTCGCATCGGGGAAAAGGTCTGGTCACCCCTGATAAATACCTCCGAAGTCGATATACTTTTAGCCTTCGAGAAACTGGAGGCAGCCAGGTGGGTCGGCTATTTGAGGCCGGGCGGCGCCGTGATCATCAACAACATGGCCATTCCCCCACTCTCAATATCGCTCGGCACGCAGGTATATCCGGAGGATGAAGCCGTACTGGGCTCTTTTCGCAGTGCAACCAAAGCCGTATACCTTATCAACGGCACGGAGCAGGCGGCAGCTCTGGGCGATGTCCGCACATTGAATATTTTCATGCTGGGATATTTATCACGTTTTTTGCCGCTGAAGATCACGGATGAGCAGTGGCAGAAGGGCATGGCACGGCATTTACCGGCCAGGATACTGGATTTGAATAAACGCGCTTTCGAAGCGGGAAGGGGGGCAGCAGCCGGTGTCAATATCCGATAACGTCCGCACACGCATGGCGGCGGGATCCTGGGTGCGGCGCATGTTCGAGGAAGCTGCCGTCCTGAAGAAGAAGCACGGCGAGCACAACGTATTCGACCTTTCGCTGGGCAACCCTATCATCGAGCCCCCGGCCGAATTTAAACAGGTACTGAGGAAACTGAGCGAAAATCCCATGGCCGGCATGCACCGCTATATGGAGAACGCAGGCTACGAGGAGACCAGGAGATCGGTGGCCAGGCAGGTTTCCCATGAGAACAATATGGAGGTCTCCTTCCAGGATATCATCATGACCGTAGGCGCAGCCGGCGCAATCAACGTGATACTCAAGACGTTGTTGAACCCGGGCGATGAAGTGATCGTATTCGCGCCGTTTTTCATGGAGTATGACAATTATATCGATAACCACGGAGGGGTAACGGTCGTTCTCCCCACCGATGATAATTTCCTACCCGACCTCGATCAGCTCGAGCGCAAGATCAATGCCAGGACCAAGGCTATTATTATCAACTCTCCCAACAATCCGACGGGTGTGGTCTACAGCGAGGCGTTTGTCAGAAAATTGGGCCGGGTGCTGGAGCACAGGGAGAAGGCGCTGAAAACTGCTATATACCTTATAAGCGATGAAGCCTACAGCAGCCTGATGTACGACGGTCTGAAATATGTTCCCATCCTGCAGACGTACCACAGGAGCATGATAGCCACCTCTCATTCCAAGGACCTGGCACTGCCGGGAGAAAGGATAGGCTACATCGCCATCCACCCGGCCCTCGAAAACCGTGAGGAGATCATTGATGGACTGATCTTTTGCAACCGCATACTCGGATTCGTCAACGCCCCGGCCCTGATGCAGAATATAGTCCGGCACCTTCAGCACGTGACCGTATCAATACCTGAGTACCAGGAAAAACGAGATTTCCTGTATAATAGCCTGACCGAAATGGGTTACCGGGTCGTCAAGCCCCAGGGTGCGTTCTATATGTTCCCCCGGACGCCCATCGAGAATGATGTGGAATTTGTACGTGAGTTACAGAAAGTGAATGTTATGACAGTGCCAGGCAGGGGCTTTGGAAGTCCCGGCTTTTTCAGAATCTCCTACTGCGTGAATCACAGCACGCTCGAAGGCGCCCTCGAAGGCTTTAAAAAGGCTGCCTCGTTCTTTAGACTCTTCTAACCTGGGCGGTCCCCGTCGATAGACCACCGCCCCCTTAAGCTCCCATGATCGACACATATACAATTCCACAACTTATCGAAGCCAACCACCGGAGGTGGAGCGGTCAGACCGCCATGTGCGTAAAACGACGCGGCATCTGGCACCGCTATAGCTGGACCGACTACTATAACCGGGTTAAATACTTCTCTCTCGGCCTGGTGAGCCTGGGTTTGAGAAAAGGCGATGTTGTCTGCATCATCGGCGACAACGAGCCCGAGTGGTTCTGGGGAGAGTTCGCGGCGCAGGCTGCGGGCGGCATAGCCACCGGCGCTTTCGTGGATTCCATTCCCTCCGAGCTGAAATATATCGCCAACCATTCCGGCGCCAGGTTCGCACTGGTCAATGACCAGGAGCAGACCGACAAGTTCCTGGAGATATGCGACGAACTCCCCTCCCTGCAGAAGATCATCTACTGGGATCCTAAGGGGCTGGGGAATTACGATGATCCGCGCCTGCTCAGCTTTGATGCGGTGATGAAGATGGGCGCCGCCTATGAGGAGACCGCTACCGATATATTTGAACAGAGTGTATCGGCGGGACGGCCGGACGATACCGCTTTCATCTATTACACGTCCGGCACCACCGGTTTGCCCAAAGGCGCCGTATTAACCCACAGGGCACTGGTTAATACAGCGCGGGGATTTGTCAGCGTCTATCCATTGGACGGCGAAGACGACCTCGTATCCAATTTCCCGGCCGCCTGGGTGGGAGACAGCTATTTTGCCACAATTCCACACCTTCTGACCGGAGCACGCCTGAATTTCGCCGAGGAGCCGGATACTATCGCCGAGGACACGCGCGAGGTCGGTCCCGATTTCGCCATATACGGACCAAGGCAATGGGAGAGCCTTGTCAGTGAGATACAGGTCAAGATAACCGATGCGCATCCGCTCAAGCGGTTCTTCTACCACCTGCTGATGCCGGTGGGATACAAGATGGCCGAATTTAAATTCGAGGATGCAAAGACCGGATTATTCTGGAGCACTCTCTACCGGATGGCCCATCTGCTACTGCTCAGGCCGCTCAAGGACCGCCTGGGGCTGAGCAATGTCAGATTCGCCGTAACCGGCAGCTCGGTGCTCAGCCTCGATACGTTCAAGCTAATCCATGCCCTGGGTATAGAGCTGAGGCAGACCTACGCCAGCACGGAGGCCGGCTTTATCTCCTCGCATACCAGGGGTGACATCGATTTTCAGAGTGTGGGACGTCCGGCCCTGGGCGTCGAGGTCAGAGTATCCAGCGAGGGCGAACTGCTGGTCAGGAGCGATTGCACATTCACGGAGTATCTGGGTGAGCCGGAAAAAACAGCCAGGATAAAAAAGGACGGATGGGTACATACCGGAGATGCGGTGAATATCAATAATAAAGGCCACCTGATATTCCTGGACAGGCTGGAGCATATGGGTAGCCTGGTCAGCGGCGCCAGATACGCCCCGCAATACATCGAGGGAAGGCTGCGCTTCAGCCCCTATATCAAGGACGCCATGGTGATCGGCGGAAAAGACAAGTCCTTTGTGGCAACCATGATCAATATCGACTTCGCCATGGTAGGCAAATGGGCCGAGCGCAACAGCATAACCTATACAACTTTCGTCGACCTTTCTCAGAGGCAGGAGGTGGCTGACCTGGTCAGGAAGGATTTGCTGCGGGTCAACAGCTACCTGCCCGAGCTTTCCAGGGTAAAAAGGTATATGCTGTTGCACAAAGAGTTCGATCCCGATGAATCGGAGCTGACCAGGACGCGCAAGCTCAGGCGCGAATTCATGGAGATGCGCTATAAACCTGTCATAGACGCCATTTACGGCGGTGAGAATTCTCTCAAGGTCGATGCCTCGGTAACCTACCGGGATGGAAGAAAGGGAAACGTATCCACCTTGATAAGGATCTGGGACATCTGATATGGAACAATTGCTGCAGTACACCCTGACCGGCCTCGCAGTGGGTATGATCTACGCGCTTATTGCCCTGGGTTTCGCGCTCATCTGGAAATCGAGCCGCGTGGCCAACCTGGCCCTTGGTCAACTGGTGCTCATCTCATCCTGGTTTGCCTACAGCACGCTGGTGGACTTCAAACTGCCCATATGGGCCGGCATGATGCTCACCATATTATTTGCTATATTTCTGGGCTGGATGATCGAGCGGTTCACGCTGCGTCCCATGATAGGACAGCCGATACTATCCCTCATCGCGGTCACTCTGGGTATCGGCTACTTCCTGGAGGGAGTAGTAACCATGGCGTGGCCGATCAGTATCGCCAGGCTGCCGGCCCTCTTCCCGCAGGAGCCGGTGAACATCGGCACAGCGGTGATCTCGCAGGAATACCTGTGGGCGGCGGGTATCTCGGTCGTCCTTTTCATCCTGCTCTCCCTGTTTTTCAAGTTTCATAAGATGGGCATCGCCATGCGGGCCAGCGCGGATGACCAGCTGGCCGTACAGGCATGCGCCGTGCCGATCACCAGCATCTTCTCCATGTCATGGATCTTTGCCTGCGTGGTGGCGGCGATAGGCGGGATACTGATATCGAGCATCGGAGGCATAACCAACGCCCTGGTCGAAACCGGTTTTAAGTCCTTCTCGGTTGTGATACTGGGGGGTCTCGACTCGTTTATCGGCTGCATGGTGGCGGGACCCATCATCGGGCTGTGTGAAAACGTGGGCGCCGGGTATCTTACACCGCTGCTGGGCCCCGGCATTAAGGAACTGATACCGTTCGTAATAATAATCATCGTCATGCTGATCAAGCCTTACGGCCTTTTCGGCGAAGAGAGAATTGAGAGGATATAGCCGATGAGTCTGCCCTGCGGAATACGCAATTATTCGTATGACACGGATACGGCCATCATACGCACCAGGACGCAGTGGGTGCTGTTTATCCTCTTTCTGGTATTGCTGTCCACCCTGCCGCTTTATCTTCCAAGGTCCGGATTGGAGGTAATGAACCTGATGGGCATCACCGTCGTCTCTATAGTCGGCTTGAATATCCTGATGGGATACTGCGGGCAGCTCTCCATCGGGCATGCGGGTTTTATGGCGGTGGGTGCTTATACCACGGCGATATTGAGCAACAGCCTGGGGCTTCCCTTCCTGGCATCGCTGATTCTCTCCGGCCTCTCGGCCGGGCTGGTCGGGCTGTTGTTCGGTATGCCGTCATTGAGGGTCAAAGGATTTTATCTGGCCATAACCACCATCGCTGCGCAATTCATTATTATCTGGATACTCAACCATTGGACCGATGTAACCCGCGGGGCGATGGGCATGAGCGTTCCCATAGCTGAGATCGGTCCTCTAAAGCTTGACAGCGAGATCGACCAGTTCTATCTAATCATGTCGATAGCGGCGCTGAGCGTATTTTTCGCCACCAACCTGGCCAGAGGCCGCATCGGCCGAGCCTTCATTGCCGTGAGGGATAACGACCTGGCGGCGGAGGTTATGGGTATAAACGTCTTTGCATACAAGCTGCTGGCCTTCTTCCTGGGATGCTTCTTCGCCGGGATCGCCGGATCGCTGTATGCGCAGTATCGCGGAAATATCACACCGGAGGATTTCACCTTCGTACAATCCATACTGTATATTGGTATACTGATCATCGGCGGCCTGGGCACCGCCATCGGGCCGATACTGGGAGTGATCTTTATCAGGCTGCTGGAGCAACTTGTGCTGTTTTTATCTCCCATGATCGAGCAGACCTTCAGCGGACTGCCCACCGGCTTTGCAACCGGGCTGAGCCCGATGATATTCGGTCTGGTTATGATTATTTTCCTTATCTTCGAGCCGCACGGCCTGGCACACCGCTGGCAGTTATTCAAGGCCTCATACAGGCTGTGGCCGTTCTCTTATTAATAGTTTAATGATGAAATAACGTACTGTAACTCAATAAAAAATGAAGGAGGTTAATGTGAGAAGAAGTAAGGCAACAATCCCTATGGCCGTGCTGCTACTTGTGGCTCTGGCCGTCTCCATCCTGCCCGGCTGCACCACTACACCCGTCGCTCCCGAAGGTGCAAAGACAATTAAACTGGGCCTCAGCGTCCCTTTTACCGGCGCGGCCGCCGAGAAAGGGGCCCCCATCGGCCAGGGCCAGCTCGATGCATTTAAGTACATCAACGACGAGCTTGGCGGTGTCGAGGGGTACAAGATAGAGCCGGTATGGTACGACACCAACTATGATGCGGCCAAGGCAACCACCATCGTAAAAAAGCTGATGGATGATGGCTGCGCGTTCTTTACAGTGGTTTCATCCAAGGATATGAACGCCTCTAAGGAAGCTGCCAACAGGGCAGGCTTCCCCGGCATGGTGTGCTTCAGCTCTCCGTCGTTGACACATCCCCCTCAGCATATCTACGCACAGCTTCCCGACTACGGCGATGACTGGGGCGCCTTCGCCAGGTACTACCTTCAGAGCATCTGGAAAGGAGAGGGCAAACCCAAGATGGCCCTTATGCTGTTGAACAACTCCACAGGTTACGGTGTGAGGGACGCCGCCCGGGCGGCTGCCGACGACCTGGGCATCGAGATCGTAGCTATCGAGGAACACACTGCAACCACTATATCTGAAACCGATGCTCTGACCAGGATCAAGGACAAGAATCCGGATGTGATCTTTATATCCAGCACACCGGCGCCGACCGCGGTCATTCTGAAGAATGCCCACGACCTCAAGATGATACCGGGTATTACCGTTGCATGCGCGCACGCCAGCTTCACCAAAGCGCTGATCGATCTGGCCGGCAAAGATGCGACACAGAATGTGTACGGCGTATATCCCACGGTGAATTGGGGAGATAACGTGCCCGGCATGGCCAAGATGATGGAATACTGCGATAAAAGGCACTCCGAGTATGCCGGTAATAACGACTACCTTATCGGCTGGGCCTCGAGCCTGATCAACGCCGAGACACTGCGCCAGGCTATTAAGATATCGGGCGGCGATGCCCTGGCCAAGGGCGACGCCGCGGCCTGGGAACTGGCAGAGAAGAACGGCTTTATGAACGTCAAGAACTATGACGTCGAAGGACTGCACGGCCCGGTAGATTTCTCCAATCCTGTGGACAAACGCGGCTCCAAATCCGTGAAGATATTCCAGATTCACGATGGCCAGATGGTTTCACAGACTGGATGGGTGGATGCTCCCAACATCCTTTATGAGAACTATGACTGGTTCGGAAAATAGAATAGATCGACTTCAGCAATGTTGAAATTGAATAACATTGAGGTGTCCTACCTCAATGTAGTAAAGGTGCTGCACGGCATCTCCATCTCGGTGGATGACGGCATGGTGGTTGCCCTGCTCGGCGCCAACGGGGCCGGCAAGACGACGACGCTCAAAGCCATATCCGGGCTACTGAGGGTCGAAGAGGGCGAGATCACCGATGGCAGAATCGAATGGGACGGCGTCAGGATCGATCGCAAGAACGCTGTCGATATCGGCAAGCTTGGCATCGTGCAGGCGCTGGAGGGCAGACGCGTCTTCGAACACCTCAGCGCCGAGGAGAACCTGCTGGTGGGCGCCTTTTCACGCTCCAGTCAGCAAAAGGTTAAGGCCGACCTGAAGATGGTCTATAACTATTTCCCGCGCCTGGAGGAACTGAAAAGGAACACAGCCGGGTATCTTTCTGGAGGGGAACAGCAGATGCTGGTGATCGGACGAGCCATGATGGCCGCTCCCAAGCTGATGATGCTGGACGAGCCCTCCCTTGGGCTGGCACCCATGATTGTCGAGCAGATATACGACATCATTCGCAAATTCAATAAGGAGCGCATCACCTCGATATTGCTGGTCGAACAGAACGTGAGGGTGGCCCTCAATACAGCACATTACGGCTACGTTATGGAAAACGGGCGCGTTGTGCTGGACGGCTCTGCCGACTACCTGAAGGGACGGGAAGATGTGAAGGAGTTTTACATCGGTATCTCTGCTTCAGGTGAAAAAAAGAGCTACAAGGAGATCAAGCATTATAAACGCCGCAAGAGATGGCTTTAGCCACAATGGATTAATGCACTTTTAATACTATCCCTCGCCGAGGTAGGCAGCGATGACCTTACGGTCCTGAGCTATCTCGGCGGGGGTGCCGTCAGCGATCTTGCGTCCGAAATCCAGCACCACGATACGGTCTGCGATATCCATTACAACTCCCATATCGTGCTCGATCAGGACGATCGAGTCTACTCCGTCGCGCAGCACCGGTGTGGCGGGATAAGTATCACCCTGCCCCTCGAATATATCGTAGATAAAGCGTGCGATATCCTCTTTCTCTTCGAGGTTCATGCCCGCCATCGGCTCATCCAGCAGGATCAAGCGCGGCTCCAGAGCCAGCGCCCTGCCCAGCTCCACCCTCTTCCTTAATCCATAGGGTAGAGAGCCAACAATAGACTTGCGTATGTGCTCGATCTCCAGGAAATCGATGATGTCCTCCACGGTCTTCCTGTGCTCGATCTCCTCATGGTGGGCCGGCCCGAAATAAAGGAGGCTGCTGAAAATGTTCTGCTTCATGAGCACATGCCGGGCTGCCATGATGTTGTCCAGCGTGCTCAGCCCGGAATACAGTTCGATATTCTGGAAGGTGCGGGCGATGCCCATCTTGGCGATGTGGTCCGATTTAATGCCGTTTATCTTTTTTCCTTTATATCTTATCTCGCCTTTCTGCGGCTTATAGAAACCGTTGATGCAGTTGAGCAGGCAGGTCTTGCCCGCACCATTGGGTCCGATGATGGCCAGAATCTCGTTCTTGCAGATATCGAGGCTGACATCGGTGAGCGCCCTTACGCCGCCGAACCATAGAGAGAGGTTCTTAATGCTGAGTATGGTTTCCTTCTCGGTCATGATCTGATCAGACGAGTCGGTGATAGACTGTTGCATCGAGCCTGTATGTTACCACTAAAAGCGTGCTGTTTAAAAGTCCGGGGCTGTAGTAATCCGTGTCTTCTTGCCTCGCAGCGCCGCTGACTTCTGCTCGATGCGCCTGTCCTCATCAGTGGTTTTATAAATCTTAAGGAAGTTACTCTTGAACTCCGGGAATGCGTCTTCCCCAATAGTCCGCCTGCACTGCTCGATCAGCTTCTGCATGAAATGAAGGTTGTGTATGGTGGCCAGCCTGTAGGCCAGCAGCTCCTCGCACCTGAAGAGGTGATGCAGGTAGGCTACTGAGTAATTTCGGCATGTAAAACACTGGCAGTCCTCTTCAACCGGTCCCATATCCTCCCTGTATGCAGAACGCCTGATGTTCACTCTGCCTTTTCGCGTATACAGAGCGCCGTTGCGCGCCACCCGGGTCGGCAGAGCGCTGTCGAAGATATCGATGCCGCGTGAGATACCCTCAACGATATCTTCAGGCGAGCCCACGCCCATCAGGTAACGTGGCCTGTCCGTGGGCATGTAAGGTACAGTGGCGTCGACAACGTCCCACATCAGCGCCTTGGGCTCGCCCAGGCTGAGTCCACCAATGGCATAACCGGGAAAATCCAGCCCTGTGATCTGCTCAGCCGATTCCCTTCGCAGGTCCGGGTAAGTGCCGCCCTGTATAATGCCGAACAGGTGCTGCCCGGTATCTCGATGGGCGCTGCGGCAGCGCACGGCCCATTCAGCCGTGGATGCCGCGGCCTTGCTTAACTCCTTCCTGCCCGCAGTGCTCTGCGGGCACACGTCCAAAGCCATGATGATATCCGCCCCCAATTTCTCCTGCATGGACATTGAGGATTCGGGTGTGATGCTGTGTTCGCTGCCGTCCACGTGCGAGCGGAATATGACGCCATCGCCGGAAATCTTACGTAACGAGGAAAGACTGAATATCTGGTATCCGCCGCTGTCGGTCAAGATGGGGCCTCGCCAGTTCATGAACCTGTGTAATCCTCCCGCCCCCTCGATAATCTCTATGCCGGGCCTTAAATAGAGGTGGTAGGCGTTGCAGAGGATCATCTTGATCCCGAGTTCATCCAGGTCGTCAGTGTCCAGGCTTTTAACCGTAGCCTGGCTGCCCACCGGCAAGAAGATCGGCGTGCTCACAGACCCGTGTAAAGTTGCCAGTCTGCCGTTCCTGGCGCCGCCGGCGCCGCATTTTGCTGAGACCTTAAAAATCCGCCTCGCCATATAATCCGCCGATACTACTTATTTTTCTCCCAGTAACCGATAAACTTTGCCAGCGCCTGCACCGCCTCAGTTACGCTGCAGAATGTGGGAACCTTCGAGGCAGTCAAGCGAGACCGCTGCTCCATAATTGTGCGCCATCGGATATTCTCCAGGTCATCGAATCCCGGCCTTGCTGCACTCAATACAGCGACAACCGGCTTGGTCTGGCGCCGGCTCATCTCAATAACACTGTCGACTTCCATTTGTACCACGATGACCCACCAGTCTTCTCCCATCGGATTATCATCGGAAACCTGCATAATAAGGCAATCGAAATCCCGGCTCTCCCAAAACAGGCGATGGACCTCGCCCGCCCTGGCCGCATCGTCACCCCAGATGGAGAAGTCGATCGGGTTGCTCAACCAGTCCCAGATTGCTGGCAGTATCGCTTTCAACTGCACCCTCATTTCAGGTGAAAGCGGCGGCACCGACAGCCCGGCTTCCTCAGCCAGATCGGCGGCCAACACGCCTTTGCCTCCACCACCACCAATAATCCCCATCCTGCGGCCACGAACCGGCGGCAATCCCTTAAAAAGAACGAGTTGGTCTATCATCTCTTCCAGATCACGCACCTGTATGACACCAAGTTGATTGAAGACCGTCTTCCAAACGCTGTTTGAACCGGCGATGGCCGCTGTGTGCGAGCTTACCGCCCTGGTTCCTGCCTTGCTCCTGCCGCCTTTAATAGCAATAACCGGCTTTTTCTGCGCAGCTCTCCTGACGGAATTGATGAACTTTTTTCCGTCCTTAATACCCTCAAAATAGGCGGCTATTATCTCCGTTTTAGGATCGTCCGCCAGGTAATCGATGATGTCGCTCTCATCGATCAGCAGGCCGTTACCGTAGCTTACAGCTTTGCTGAAGCGTATGCCCCGCAGCGCAGCGGTCTGGATAAGCAGGGTTGCCGCGCCGCCGCTTTGAAAAACCACGCCCACATTGCCGGGCTCGGACGGCAAGCCGTAAGCGAAGGACAGGCCGGCCTCGGGGCTGTAGACCCCCATGCAGTTTGGCCCTATCAGGCTAATGCCCAGCCGTGTGGCTTTTTCCTGTATCTGCCGCTCCATCTCAACCGCCTGAGGACGGCCGGTCTCGCTCAGGCGCGCGGTAAAAAGGTGCATTACTTTTACATTCTTTGCGGCGCAATCGTCCAGCAGCGGCGGTATCATGTCCGCCGAGACACAGCAGATAACAAAATCAACGTCGCCCGGTACATCCGCCAGGCTGGGATAGGCTTTTATACCCAGGACGGACTCTTTGTGGGGATTGACCGGATATATCTCTCCTTTGAATCCATAATCAATGAGGTGCCTGAGATAATGGTAACCGAAAGAGACCGGCTGTTCGGACGCTCCAATTACAGCTACCTGCCCGGGATAGAAAGCATAGTCCATCACGCTCCTGCGCTCCGATTCTAAAGGAACCATGAATCAATCACCATTACCAGAAAGATTATCCCCAGGTAGGGAAAGGCCGATAATTTATATACCATCCAGGCGTTGCGAGAGTTCGGCGTAACAAGCAGGCGAATACTGGCAGATACCATCAGCAGGCTCATCAGCACAGCCACTGACAGGTACAACCAGTGAAGGAACCCTGACAGAAAATAGATTAGTACACCGAAGGCCGATAGCGCCAGCGACAGCACGGCCAGCAGAATGATCACCTTGCTGTCCGGCCAGCTCAGCGGAAAATAGTGCAGCCCTGCGCCTTCATAGTCGGAGCGGTTGGCCAGCATCAGTGTCCATACGTGAAGGGGCGTCCAGGCGGCTATCAAGCAGAAAAAGAGCACGGGCATAGCAGTTACGGCCTGCGGTTGGCTGATGGCATACCACCCGATCAGCACGGGTGAGCTGCCGGCGATAATACCGAAGTAGGTACAGGAGACGGTCTTGCGCAGTATCCCGGATGCCAGGACTCCAACCAGGCCGATAACAAAACATATGGGTGAGAGCAGCCATGCCAGTATTAGCCCGGCCACAATCAACACAGCAATCATGGGCAACACCTTCCAGGGTGGCTTGATCCGGCCCGACGGCAACGCCCTTTTACAGGTACGGGACATCAGTGCGTCCACGTCGCGGTCCAGGTAGTTGGTGAGGCCGTTGGCGCCCGCGCTGCCGCAGGTTATAGCTAAAACGGTCAGTATAAAAGTACCGGCAGGAAAAAGCCCGCCCATCGCTGCTGCCGCGACCAGGGCGGAACAGGCGCCTATGAAGACCAGCAAGCTGGTCTCTTTGGGTTTGAGAACGTTTAAATAGTCGGATAACACGGGATGATTTCTACCCCATTAATTATAAGGAAGGAGTTCCCTCCTGCGAAATGCCGCCACCCTGGGAAATATCATCGAGATATGCCTGCAGTATGACCGTGGCCGCGGCCGCATCTATAGCCTTTTTCAGGCGAGCGCGTTTTTTACCCGCTTCCCGCAGCATCCGGTCCGCCGTGACGGAGGTCAGCCGCTCGTCTTGCAGGACGATCTCAACACCGGCCTGCTCTTTTATTCCGGCAACGAAATCCATTACCTTGCGGGCCTGCTCGCCCATTGTGCCGTCGAGCAGGTAGGGAAGTCCTATCACCAGCCTGCCGATGTCATATTGCCCTAAAAGGGCTTTTATATCGAGTACGGTAGATGCATCATCCTTTCTGTCTATGGTCTTTAAAGGGCTGGCCAGTATCAGTGAGGGATCGGATACTGCGACACCAATGCGTTTGTCGCCGACATCCAGGCCCATGAACCTACGCATGGCCGGCCTTGAGCAGCTCCTCAACTGCCGCCGGCACAGCATTAAGGGCTTCGCCAATCTTCGCACTGTCTCTGGCTCCCGCCTGCGCCATGTCCGCCTTTCCACCACCGCTGCCGCCGGCTACAGCCGCCACCTTTTTAATCAACTTCCCACAGTGTACGCCTTTTGAAACGACATCCGTAGTGGCGGTGGCGATGAAAAACGGTTTGTTCTCATATACGGAGGCCAATACGGCCAGGCCGCTGCCCATTCCCGCTTTTAGCATGTCACCCATCTCCATGACAGCGGGCATGGGGGCGGACGTTACTTCAGTATAAACCACGTTGATACCAGCGATTCTTTTCAGGTTTTTCTCAAGCAATTCCGTGATCTCAAACTTTAAACGCATGCGCTGCTGCATTTCTTTATCTTTCGCACTGGCTTTTAGTCCAACCTGAATGTCTGCTACTCTGGCCGGGACCTCCAACGGCGATACCTTCAGACTACTTGCTAACTGATCGAGAGCGTCCAGCCTCTGGCCGATCATATCCTCAGCCTTTCTTCCGGTCACGGCCTCGATCCTGCGCAGGCCGGTGCCCACGCTGGACTCGCCCGTGATCAGGAAATAACCAATCTCGCCCGTCGCTTTGACGTGTGTGCCGCCGCAGAGCTCCGCGCTCTGGGCCGGCTTGCCTATTTTAACCAGCCTGACCATGTCGCCGTACTTCTCCTCAAATATTGCCGTCGCCCCCTGGCTGATGGCCTGGTCGTAGGAACACACGTCTGTCGAAACAGGCAGGTTTCGCCTAACGATTGAATTGACCAGGGACTGCACTTCTTTCAGTTCCTCCTTGCTGATGGGCGATAAGTGTGTGAAATCGAAGCGCAGCCGCTCGGGTGTTACAAGTGAGCCCCTCTGGGCTACATGGCTTCCCAGCACCTTCCTCAACGCGGCCTGCAATATATGCGTGGCCGTATGGTTCCTGGCGATATCCTTCCTGCGTTCCTCGTCGACCGAGGCCTGCACGAGGTCGCCGACCGAGACGGTCCCTTTCTTGATCCGTCCCGAGAGGGCTATGCCGCCTCCTGAATAAGACACCGAGTTATTGACACGGAACTCGCCGGAGGGGGAAACGACGCTGCCCGTGTCGCCGACCTGTCCTCCCATCTCTCCATAGAACGGAGTTTTATCCAGTATCAGTGTAATATCGCCGCTCTCTTTGGCCTTTTCAACATAGGCAGCGGTTTTCTCGTCGATTATCTGCAGGATTCTCGCCTGGTCCGACAGTTTCTCGTATCCCACAAACTCGGTTATCTCTAAAGTCTGACCAAGACGCGTGAAGATGTCCTGCTCATCCTTCCCGCCGCCGAATTTATGGGTCGATCTGGCCTTCACCCGCTGCTTCTCCATTTCCGCCTCAAACCCTTCCATATCCACGCTGATGCCATGCTCCCTGGCAATCTCCACACTCAATTCGAGGGGGAATCCATAGGTATCCCAGAACTTGAAAACATCCTCATTCATAAGGCAGGTTCGGTTCTGCTCTTTAGCATCAGCAATGGCCTTCTCGCAAAGGTTTATACCCGCGTCAAGCGTATCGTTGAACCTCCCCTCCTCATTCCTGATCACATCAAGTATCAGCTTGCGGTTGGCCACAAGCTCGGGGTATATAGTTCCCATCCTCTCGATCACCATGCCGGCCATATCGCCCATGAAAGGCTCGTTCAGGCCGAGCTTACGTCCCATGAAACAGGCCCGCCGGAGTATGCGCCTGAGCACATAGCCCCTGCCCTCATTGGAAGGCAGCAGGCCGTCGGCGATGAGGAATGTCACTCCCCTGCTGTGCTCTGCAATGACCTTGATCATCCTGTCAATAACCTCGTCTTTTCCCTCGCGCACGGAAGCTATGCGGCAAATTTTCTCGAGCAGCGGCGTGAACAGGTCAGTGGAATACACAGAAGAATTGCCGTTACAAACGGCCACGATGCGTTCCAGCCCCATGCCGGTATCGATATTAGGCCTGGGAAGCAGCGTCCTCTTGCCATTTTTAGCCTGGTCGAACTGCATGAAGACCAGGTTCCATATTTCCGAGAAGCGGCTGCAGCTACAGGAAGGATCGCATTCAGGCCTTCCGCAGCCGGCATCCTTACCGAAGTCATAGTGTATCTCGCTGCAGGGTCCGCAGGGACCGCTATCACCAGCAGGGCCCCAGAAATTCTCCTTCTCGCCCATCCTGACTATTCTGTTGGATGGGATACCGATTTGTCTCCAGATGAAATGAGCTTCGTCATCATCCAGGTAAACCGTTATCCAGAGCTTTTCTGCAGGCAGGCGCAGCCTTTTAGTGACGAATTCCCAACCCCACTTAATAGCATCCTCCTTGAAATAGTCGCCGACGCTGAAGTTGCCCAGCATCTCGAAAAAAGTGAGGTGCTTGCTGTCGCCCACCGCGTCCACGTCGGTGGTCCTGAAGCATTTCTGGCAGGATGCCAACCGGGGTGCGGGCGGCACGGCCTGCCCCAGAAAATATGGCTTGACCTGCACCATGCCTGCAGTGGTCAACAGCAAAGTGGGATCGCCGTGAGGGATCAGTGATGAACTGGATATGATTTTATGTTTTTTCTCGGCGAAGAACTTTAAAAAGGCTTCACGTATCTCGTTGCTGTTCACAGGTAAACTCCTCGAAGCATTTTAGTGTAGCAAACGCAGTTAAGTCAATTTATACGGGCGCATCTGAAGGTACGCCCCTACAGTGGTGTTGTTCTGGGGGTGCACCGCCCCCTTCAGGATATTATGTAGGGGCAGGTTTTTATACCCGCCCGCGCCCCTTTTTAACAAGTCGGATGACATGTGTTACAATCATAAAATTAAGGAGACTAATATGCCTGTATATGAGTACTGGTGTCCCGGCTGTAAAACGAGACAGGAGATATTGCTCCCACGCTTCGATAGCGAACCTCCCTCCTGCCCTAAATGCGGAGGCAACTCGCTGCAGCGCAGGTTCTCCACGTTCATGATGCAAAAGTCATACAAAGCAGTATATGACGACATACTTGGGGATTCTCAGATGATGCGCGGCATGATGAATAATGATCCTCAGGCGCTGGCCGCATGGAATAACAAGATGAGCGGCGGCGAGCCCGTCGCGCCTGAGTACCAGGAGACGATAGAGAGAATGGAGAGGGGTGAAATGCCGTCCGTTCCTGCAGATAGTGGAGAGGCCACGGGATAAGAGTACTGCTCACAGGAGCCGGAAAATGCCGATTTATGAATATATTTGCGAAAACTGCAAAAAGAAGGTGGGCATCTTCATGAGGCCGAGCGCCATACAAAAGGACCCAGCCTGCCCGGCATGCGGCGGAACCGGCCTGCGCCGGATTTTCTCAAGCTTTGCAGTGGTCAAATCTATTGCACAGGTTCATGAAGAGAGCGGCAATCCCGGGCCGGGTATGTCAGATGACTATTATAAGGATCCGCGCAATATTGGACGCAGTCTGGAGACGCAGTTCAAAAACATGAACATGGAGATACCCCCGGAGATACGTAGCAGCATCGATAAAGCAAGGGACGGCGTACTCCCCGACTCTTTGCGGGACATGGACAGTGCAAGCTCGGATTCTGCGTACAGTTGACGCCAACATCAATCGTGTCAGCGAGGGGCTACGCGTTCTCGAAGATGTATCCAGATTCATACTTGAGGATGAAGATGCCACCCGCCGTCTCAAATCCATGCGCCACCAGATTAACCATCTGGCGCGCGACCTGGGCATCCATCTTCTGTTAAGCAGGGATGCGGAGGGCGATATCGGCGCCGACAGCGACCTGGTAAAGGAACACGGCGATCTTTATTCCATCGTCAGGGCCAACGCAAAAAGAGCTCAGGAAGGATTGCGCGTGCTTGAAGAGCTGATCAAGCTGCCCGAGCTGAAAATGATGCCGGAAGCTGATGAAATCAGGAAATCGAGATACCTGATATATACCATAGAGGTCAGCCTTATATCGCAGCTGTCGTACGACAAGAAAGGTAAGGCCCGAGATTAGGCATTTCTACCTACCCGCTTCTGGTTGACTTTAGTCGTTCCCGCTGGTAAAATCCCACATTTGGTGGGCGCGTGCCTGTCAGGCCTGTGGCCACAATTTAAATACAATAAGGAGGTACTATGGTACAAATTCCCCCGATCTTCTGGGTCGTACCTATTGCCGGTATAGTGACGGTGCTATTTGCCATCTGGCTGGCGATCAGCGTCATGCGGCGGCCGACGGGCACCCCGAAGATGAAAGAAATCGGCGATATGATTTTTGAGGGTGCCTGGGCATTCCTTAAGCGGCAGTACAGCACCATCGCCATCTACTCGATTGTAGTAGCCATCATCATCGGTGTAATCGTAGGCGTACTACCGCCGGAGGAAGCTTTGCAGAAGGCCGGCTATGATCCCTTTTCGATCGGCTGGCACACTGCGCTTGCATTCCTGGTCGGCGCAATTTGCTCGGGCATCTCCGGTTTCATCGGCATGTACGTTGCAGTCAAGTCCAACGTACGCTGCGCAGCTGCCGCTCAGAAGAACCTGACTGAGGCGGTCAGGGTTGCTCTTCATGGCGGCGCCGTATCCGGGTTCCTTATCACGGCCCTCAGCCTGATCGGTGTGACCGTGATCTTCTTCTCATTCGGCGGAGCCGAAACACCCGCATTATCTCCACATCTTATCGTCGGCTTCGGCTTCGGCGCCAGCTTCGTGGCCCTCTTCGCTCAGCTCGGCGGCGGTATCTATACCAAGGCCGCTGACATGGGCGCAGACCTGGTCGGAAAAGTTGAAGCAGGCATCCCCGAGGACGATCCCCGTAACGCAGCAGTGATAGCAGACCTGGTGGGTGACAACGTCGGCGACTGCGCCGGCCGCGGCGCCGACCTCTTCGAATCCACAGCCGCCGAGAACATCGGCGCCATGATCCTGGGTGTCGTTGCATACGTCGCCACTGGAAACGTGGCTTGGGTGCTTTTCCCGCTGGTCGTGCGCGGATTCGGCATGTTTGCCAGCATGATCGGCCTCCTGATCGTAAAAGCCAAAGAGAACGAGAACGCCATGAACGCTCTCAACCGCGGATATTATGTGGCTATCGCCCTGTCCATAGTCGGCCTGGCCATCACCGTGTACTTCATGCTGGATAGCTGGTGGCTGTTCGCTGCAGGCGTCGTAGGCATCATCGCCAGCATCGCCATCATTTTCGTTACGCAGTATTACACGGAATCACGCTATAAGCCCGTCCAGGATATCGCCAATGCCTCCAAGACCGGCCCCGCCACCAATATCGTGGCCGGAGTTGCAGTTGGATTCGAAACCACCTTCGCCACCGCCATAGTCATAGGCGCGTCCCTGATACTGGCCTACGCATTCGGCGAGCTCAGCGGTGTTAAAGGCGGAGGCGCCTTCGGCACCGCGGTAGCAACCATGGGCATGCTTATGACCTGCCCCTACGTGCTCTCAATGGACACCTTCGGCCCCATCACCGACAATGCCAATGGCGTTAACGAGATGGCCGGCGCCGGACCCGAGATCCGCAAGATCACCGACAGGCTCGACGCCGTCGGCAACACGACCAAGGCCCTGACCAAGGGCTACGCCATGGTATCAGCCGGACTGGCCGCTTTTCTGCTCTTCCAAGCTTACCTGGACAGGGTATCATTCCTCAGGTACGGTGAGACCGGTACTTTCAACATTGTAAACATCGCCAATATCGAGGTCTTCGTCGGTGGGCTGATTGCCGCCATGCTTGTCTACCTCTTCAGTGCATGGGCCATCAAATCGGTCGGCAAGACAGCCGGCAGCATCATCGACGCGGTACGCAAACAGTTCCGCGAGCATCCCGGCATCATGGCCGGAACCGAGAAGCCCAACTACGGTGAGATCGTTGACATCACCGCCAAAGCCGGGCTCAAAGAGATGATCGCCCCAGCCCTCCTGGTAGTGCTTGCGCCTGTGGTTGTCGGCCTGCTCTTCAAATATCTGCCCGCCATCCCACTGCCTGACGGCAAGTTCTACACCTGGGACGCCGCTCAGGTTGTGGCAGCACTGCTGATGATCGGCACCATCGCTGGCATCATGCTCGCCTCCTTCATGAACAACGGCGGCGGCGCCTGGGACAATGCCAAGAAAATGATCGAAGACGATCAGCTTAAGGATGACAAGGGCAATGTACTGGGCAAGGGCTCGGACGCTCACAAGGCCGCCGTGGTCGGCGACACAGTCGGTGATCCTTTCAAGGACACTGCCGGACCTTCACTTCACGTGCTGGTCAAGCTGCTCGCCACTATCACGCTGGTACTCTGCCCGCTCTTCGTCTAATCCACATCAACCAGCATATCTAAAAGGGGCAATCACCTGATAAAGGGATTGCCCCTTTTTTCACGCCCTATGGTTGTCGCCGGCCCGTGGCCCGGATAAACAACAGTATCATCGGGAAGTGTATACAATTTTGTCTGTATGCTGTGTTCCAGTTGCTCGTAACTGCAGCCGGGGAAATCGGTCCGGCCGATGCCTGCGTTAAACAGCGTATCGCCACTGAAGAGTATGCCGTGGCCGTAAAGGCTGATCGCATCCGGGCTGTGCCCCGGGGTGAATAGCACTTTAAAATGCAGGTCGTCGATGTCGACACTGTCCCCATCCGACAGGAAGAGATCAGGCTCGGGTATTTTGGCGGACCCGCCGGACATGGCCGCAACCAGCTTGATGAAAGCGCCGGGCGAAGATTTATCGGCCCCTGTACCGACGGCAAACTTGGCGCCCGTGGCGTCCTTAAGAACCTTGACCGCGCCTGTGTGGTCAAAATGGCTGTGCGTTACAACTATCAGCGACAGGGACAGGTTGTCGGTATTTAGGACTTTCAAAATGGTTTTGGAGTCCGCGCCCGGATCGATCACCATGGCCCGTCTGGTGCTGTCCGATCCAACTACATAGCAGTTGGTAGCTATGAAACCCACGGTTAATGCTCTTAATATCATCTTATGTCGATCTGATCTCCTCACGCATAAACCTGACATATGCCAGGGCGAAACAGACTGCCGTCAGCGCCACCAGGCCCACCAGTTGCGGCCAGACCAGCATCAGGCTCTGGCTGAGGGGCAGGGGCGACGGCATCAATCCTGAATACATGCCTATCATCATCATAGTGGGACTGGTGCTGCCCATCACAGGGATGAGTATAGCCTGTATGCTCTCGGCGTAGAGCGTACCCGGCGAGATGCGGCTGATCATCCGGAAGAGGTTGTCGTAGTCGGCCACCTGGGCGACCGTTGAATCCTGGCAGAGGGGGAAAGCTGCACCGGCGATGAGATTGGCTATAATACCCATGAAAAGGAACAGGAAGATCCAGACCGCAATTGCGGCGAGAGCCGAGGTGGAGGTCTTCTTAAAAAGGACGGAGAATAGCACCGATAAGGACATCCAGAAAGCTCCATACAGGATACTGACTACTATGAAAATGAACAGCCTCAATATCTCCTCCGCCTCCGGCGGCACGCCTATCAGCCTCAGTCCAAGTCCTGCCACTATGGAAACAACGCTGACAATCAGCACGCTGATCACAGTCAGCCCCGACAGAAACTTGCCGTTGATCAGGCTGTCGCGGTAAATGGGCTGTGCCAGTACTCGACTGAGGTTGCCCCCGGTTCTCTCGCTATTGATCGCATCGAAACCCAGGGCGATGCCGATGATGGGAATAAAAATGGACATGAACAGGGGGAAGGAGAAAGGTAAATCGCTGCCCGATACGACGAATAAACTCAAAAAGATATTTCTGGTCGAATCGCCGACAGCCATCCTGATGTTCTGGGCCGCTATGTATATGGTGGCTATGCCGGCCATGTATACCAGTAAAAATAGAATAATAAACCTTTTACTGTTAAAACTGTCAGCCAGCTCTTTCCTGAGTATCTCCAGTAATCCATTCATCTTCAGGAACCTTTAAAATACTGCTTGTAGATATCTTCCAATTCGAACTCCTCGACCTTCATCTGCAGTTTAAGGCCGGTCGCCTCGAGAACCGCACGCCCGAGCTCTGCGCTGATATCGTCGTCGGCTGCGACGACAGTGCTGTCCGCCACACTGTCGATGCTGCGGACACCGGGTATCCTGTTGATCTCCTCGCGCACCCGGTCAGCAAGCTGTGCGATAGGAAGGATGATATGGTAATGACCCTTTCTAAGCGCTTCCCTGCCGAGCTTATCCACCGACCCCGTGGCTATCAGTTGTCCTCTGGAGAAAATACCGACACCGGTGCACACCTTTTGCAGCTGGTGCAGCAGGTGGGAAGAGATTATAACCGTAACCTTTTGCTGTGCCATGGTCTTAATCAGATCGAGGACCTGGTCTGTGCCCTCTGGATCTATGCCCGAAGTGGGCTCATCTAAGATGGCGATTTTAGGCCTTTTGATCATGACATCGGCGATGCCCAGGCGCTGCTTCATACCATGAGAGAACGTTCCTACGGGCTGGTTAGCCCGGTCTCTCAGCCCTACCACTTCGAACAATTCATCGATCCGGGCCTTCAGGCTGCTGCCTCTAAGTCCGTTGAGACGGCCTGTATATTCAAGGTTTTCCCGGGCTGTCATATCATCGTAAAAACCGATTTTTTCCGGCATATAACCGACTATGCTCTTGACCTTGATCGGCTCGCGCAGGGGATTATACCCGTTGACAAGCACCGATCCCGACGTAGGCTCGCAGAAGCCCATCAGCATAAGTATGGTAGTGGTCTTGCCGGCTCCGTTGGGACCGAGCAGGCCGAAAACCTCACCCTCCTCAATACGGAGGTTGAGGCTGTTAACGGCCGTGAACTTGCCGTAGGTCTTGGTTAAATTGCGTGTCTCGACTATCAGGTTATCGCTCATATTTGCCCATTAGCGACGTCCGAAGCGGATAAATATGATCGCCAGCGCTACGACCACCAGTATGACAATGCCTACACCCACCCACCCCCATATGGTTGGCGTTAGCACCGTGGTGCGTATCTGCAGGCTGGCATAGGCGTTTTTCGATTCGGGCTGGGCCTGTATTGTGATGATGTAATCACCGGCGATGGTCTTCTCGGCCGGCTTCACACTGACCTGCACCTCTTTGGTCTCCTGCGCTTTGAGCAGATCAAGCTTCTCAGGCTTGCAGGTAACCGTCCAGCCGCCGGGCCTGTTTCCAGACGGGCAGCTGACCTCAACCTTCTCAAGGTCCGCCGTACCATTATTGGCCACGACTATGGTAAAACTGCTCGCCTGTCCGGCCGTTGCTTCCGTATTAAGCCGGCCGTCAGGCGTGGTCATCTTCAGGTCGTAGCTTGCGGTTACTATAGCCTTCAGCTCGATGGATGCCTTGAGATCACCCGAAGCTGCCTCGAATACGATGGGATATTCGCCCGGCACAGGTACCTTCCATGCATAGGGCCTCACGAGAAGCTTAACGGTCTCGGGGTAGCCCCTGCTGCCGTCCAGACGGATGGCAGCTATTTCCTGTCCCTCTCCGTAGCCCGGGGTGATAGCGTAAGCGAACCCCTCAGGGACAACTGCCTTCAAATCGAAGACCTTTGACCCGCTGGCCCCCGTATAACTGATATTGATGTTGTAGGAATAAGTCAGTCCCACGTTGCTGCTCAGCACAGGGTACTGGCAGGTCAGCTCCAGCTTCTCTGCAGCCTGACCATTGGCATTGCTCAGAGGGAACGATGCGCCCGGCCCCGTAGATGTGATTGCAGCCGCGGCGGAACCAGTGAAGACCAGCAGCGGCAATATGATGGCCAAGGTGAACAGCGTCACTATCATCAAGCGCATAACTTTCGCAAGCATAATTGAACCTCCATTAAAGTAAAAACACCATCTTTGAAACCGGATCATGGCCGCGGAATTTAAACCATGGGACGGGGATAATTTAGCTTAATAGCTTAGCCACTGTCAAATGTTAAAATGCTTCGTCCGCATAGGTGGATACAGTAACAGTTTTGTCGGTTGGAGTTGAAAAAAGTAAGAGAGACCTCAAAATATAAGTAATAAACACAAATAACTTATA
>JAFGHL010000044.1 GCA_016930155.1 Dehalococcoidia bacterium
ATATTTTGAGGTCTCTCTTACTTTTTTCAACTCCAACCGACAAAACTGTTACTGTATCGTAGTTGTCCGGCTGCACAAGCGAATCATTGCGTAATCGGTTTGGCGTAAAAGAGGTCGGCCTTTCTATATAATTATTGTATAATACCTAAATGTGGCAAACGGCCGGACAGGATCGCATTATAGAATTCCTCAGGGACTCCATATCCAGGAGATCTCTGGCTCACGCATATCTTCTGGTAGGGCCGCCGCACGTCGGTAAAATGACACTCGCCCTGGATCTGGCCAGCGCTCTTAACTGCGGCGAAGGCGGTATTCCCTGTGGCGCATGCAGGGTCTGCCAGCGTATTCAACAGGGTAAATACCCCGATGTAATCGTAATCGATAAATATGTGGGGCGTGACCCGAAGGACAGGAGGAAGGCAACAGAGATCGGCATAGATACGATTAGAGAACTGCTGCAGAGGAGTTCAAACCTGCCTCCCTATGAAGGCAATTACAAGGTCTATATCATCGACGACGCCGACCTGATGTCAGCGGAGGCGTCTAATTGTTTGCTTAAAACACTGGAGGAGCCTCCCAGACATGTAATTATATTGTTACTCACATCTCAGGAAACCGCACTCCTACCCACGGTGATTTCAAGATGCCAGCGCTTTGAGCTTAAACCCGTAGCGTTCGCTGAGATAGAAAACCGCCTGAGCAAATTTGATGGTCTTAATCCAGATAAAATAAAATTATTGTCGCGACTATCGGGAGGATGTCTCGGTTGGGCTATTTCGGCTCTTCAGGACGACAGCTACCTGCAAAGCCGTGACCAGAGGCTAAGCGAGTTTTTCGGCCTCCTGACCCGCTCATGGTCTGATAGATTGCTATATATTCAGCAAATACCGTCAGACAGGCATAGTGTGGAGGAACTTATCAAGCTCTGGCTTTCGTGGTGCCGCGATGTAATGCTGCTAAAATATAACTGTGAAGAGGATGTTACCAACCTGGATAAGCTCAACGAAATCAGATCCTGGGCAAATATGCTGACAATTCTCGAAATAAAAGATTTTATCAACAGCCTGAACAAGATGCTGGTGAACCTTTCATACAATGCCAACCTGCATCTTCTCTTCGAAGTGATTATGCTGGATATGCCTAAAAAAGAAAAAAAAGCCGATTACTCAATAAATGCGGCCGGGGTAAATAACTGATGGCTAACGTTGTAGGAGTCAGATTTATGCAGGCGGGGAAAATATATTCTTTCGATGCTGCCGGGCTCGATCTCAAAGTACGAGATATGGTCATTGTCGAGACCAACCGGGGGATGGAACTGGGCAAGGTGACCATCGGCATGAAGGAAGTAACGCCTGCTGAGAACGCCGAGCCCTTCAAACCTGTTATACGCATAGCAACGTCCGAAGATGTTGCCCAGGCCAAATTTCAAAAGGATCGCACCAAGAAAGCTCTCACCAAATCCAAGGAACTGATCCAGAGCCTCAATCTTCCCATGAAAGTGATCTACCTCCAGTATAACCTGGACGGAAGCCACCTGATAATATTCTTTTACTCAGAGAAACGAGTTGACTTCCGAGAGCTTGTTCGCAAGCTCAGCCATGAACTGAGAACGCATGTAGAACTGAGGCAGGTGGGCGCCCGAGATGAAGCAAAGCTTATCGGCGGCGTCGGCAAATGCGGCTGCCAGCTATGCTGCGTCTCCTTCCTCAACGAATTTATGCCCGTATCCATTAAAATGGCCAAGGAGCAGGATATTGCCCTTAACCCCATGAAAACTTCCGGACTGTGCGGGCGGCTTTTGTGCTGTCTGAGCTACGAATATGAGCAGTATCACAGTATGAAGGGGAAATTACCCGAGATGGGGCAAGAACTGCTCACAAAAATGGGAAAGGGCAAGATAGTGGGCAGAAACGTGATTAAAGAATCCTTGATGGTGGAGCTGGAAACCGGCATGACAATCGAAGTTCCCAACGCCGAGGCTACCATCGTCAATGCAAGAAAACCTTGATTCCGGAGATATCACCTTTTCTGCGGCAGATATTTCTCCCACTCGGACCGGGCACGTAGATACTGGTAAGGCACATAGAAACCTATATTGCCGGGCGCACGAGGTGATCTCAGCAACGGCATCCCGGCTTCGGCCGGCGTCCGGCCAGCTTTCTTCCTGTTACAGGGTATGCACGCCGCCACGATGTTTTCCCATGTATGCTGGCCATTCAGCCGCCTCGGCATAACATGGTCCAGTGTCAGTTCTTTCCCTTCCCTGCCACAATACTGACATGTGTATTTATCCCGGTTGAATATCTCCAGTTTAGTCATCTTGCGCGGATGTGTTTGTTTTCGCACGAGGTAAACAAGCCTGATAACCGAGGGGATCTCATAACTGCCTGAACTGGCTGAGAAATATCCCCGCCCATTCTCCACCACCTCGGCTTTCCCCACCAGTATCAGAACCACCGCTCGCCGAACTTTGCAAATATTCAGTGGGAGGTAGTTCTCATTTAAGACTAATACCGGTTGGTTTACTATAGCGCTTTCCACTTTCGTATTAGAAAATATTTTATCAGGAAAAGCAGCCAGCTTCAAAGAACCGGCGCCTGTTTAATTCTTAGCCCTTTGACGCGACCTGACTGTCCTTGAGGCCTTGATATCGCCCCTGTAGTCGGGCGCCATAATATTGAACACCATGCTGATGCTGGGATCAACCATGCGTGAACTGACCCGGTTTTCGATCTCTTCGAGATACAGGCAGGTGGTTATGACTGTAGCCAGGCGTGCGTTATAACGGTAATTAATTAATTGATACAGCTTCTCCTGAGCCCATGAAGTGGCGGAATGCTCTCCGAAATCATCCAGCACCAGTACAGGTATCTTCTTTATTTTTTCGAACAATGCGTCATAGGATACACGGCTATCGGGCGCAAACGATGCCCTCAGATGATCCAGCAGGTCCGGCACCACAATAAAGAGAACCTCTTTACCGGATTCGCGAAGCTCATTGGCGATAGCTGCCGCAAGGTGTGTCTTTCCGCATCCGTTTACACCCTGATAAATAAGCCAACCCTGAGGGGAGCGGGCGAATTCACGCGCGTTATTGTAGGCCTGCGCCAGATTCTGTCTGATATCCTCTTGCAGGCTTAAACGCTTACTGTCGAAATTATTGAATTTCATGTTTTTAAGCAGCTCAAGATCGAGGCTGTCAAGGCTCTGCAGGCTGGATGATTCCTTTTTTAAAATGAGAACCTTGCTGAGCTCGGGGTCGTTCATGTGGCCGGCATAATCGGTGGCAAAGTCCTCCACCGACATGCCGGTGGTTATCAGCGTGGGCAACCTTCCATTGAATCGATGCTCCAGCAATTGTTCGAGTTTACCCTTGGACCATGCGGTTGTAGCCGAGTAATTCAGATTATCAAGTATCAGCAGAGGGCTGTTTTTAATCTGCTCAAATAATTCATCATATTCAATATCGCTGCTGGGGCTGTAAGCCGACCTGAGGTGATCGAGCAACTCCGCAGCCGTGATATAGAAGGCGGAGTGGCCCCGGCTTATGCGATGGTTAGCAACAGCGCAGGCCAGGTGCGTTTTCCCACTGCCTACGGTACCGGCCAGCACAATCCATCCCTGCGGATTTTCCGCGAACTTGCGAATTTCATCAAAGGCAAGTTGAAACAGCTTCTGAGACACCGGATCGCTGCTTCGCCCCAGTGGCGATAGATTATCAAAAGTCAGTTTTGAGAGGCTGCCCAGATTACTTATAGCCTGCAGCCGCGCTGCTCTTCTACGGTCGATGTCATCTCTTGCACATACGCATGGTACCAAACGCGAATAATCGGAATCGCCGGAGGGCAATACAGGATGAACGAAGCGTGTACCCCGACATACGGGGCAAACATCCGGTTGGCCACCGTCCGGTGCAGATTCCCCGGTACTATCGGCGGACCATGTGTCCATATTTTCCGCCGATGTATTTATCGGGATCTCTCTCTTTTTGAGTATCTCCGACAGGTTTTCCATCTTTTTTTCCTTCGCGTTCCCAGCGCTTCAAAATGCCGTGTATATATTTCCAGTTTCTGACATTGGCTCTCAATGCTTCTCTAAAAGCATCCTGTATCCATTCAGGTGGATAGCGGTGTTCGGCTTCCTGCAACTCCTCGGCCAGGATAGGGGTGAGCATACCTATATTGTGTTCATATAGGCTGTAAATATCACGCGGCTGTTCACCGGCGGGCTCCTCCCTGAACCTGATTTCCACACTCGGTATCTTTAAAGATCCGCTCTGTATTTTATCGATGGTGTTCTTTTCGGCCTGGTTATTGATGAAATAGGCATCGTCCGATTTCCCGTCCACGTTAATGGGGATGTGCAGTAGAATCCCGTGCCTCACAGCAGATTGAAGCGCATCCCTGAGCACTATATCCGGGTCTCCTTTCATTTTATGCAATTCCCTCTCAATCACAGCATTGCTGCTCAACTCACTGAACCTGGTAAATCTGGGATAACCTCTTCTGCGACTGAGCAAGAAAAATATCTGCATAACCGTTTTCAGTTCAAGCAGGCTGTCGACGGCCAACAGCATATCACTGAAAAACACGTTGGGCAGAGGGGTGACCTCGACCCGCGGAGGGAAACCCTTAAAACTGCTTTCTGACATACGCATTATGCCTTAATACAGAGTCCCGACCTCAACCACGCTGCTGTCAAAGTTGTCGAATTTGGTTGTTTCCTGTATAAACCTGAGCGGCACTTCGCCCGTGGGCCCATTGCGGTTCTTGGCTATGATGATGTTCGCGATGCCCTTGGGATAGGGTTGGTCCTCTCCAAATTCACGTATCCAATCATCCTCGGTCGAGTAGATTTTATCCCAGCGATGAATAAACATGACGACATCAGCATCCTGTTCGATGCTGCCGCTGTCGCGCAGGTCGGAGAGCTGGGGTTTGACCTGCTGCTTCAGTCTTTTACCTTCCTGGCGGTGCTCGATATTACGGCTCAGCTGCGAAAGGGCCAGGACGGGTGTATCCAGCTCCCTGGCCAGCGCTTTAAGCGATTGCGTTATCTCGGTCATCTCCTGTACACGGTTATCGCTTTTGGAATCGCCCCTTAACAGCTGAATATAGTCGAGTACGACCATATCGACACTGTGTTTCAGATGCAGCCTTTTTGCCTTGCTGCGCACCTCGCTGATCCGCATGTTGGGAGTATCATCTATATAAATTGACGTCTCCGCCAGCCTGGGAATTATGTCACGCTGAAGCAGACGCTCCTCGAGGTCTGAAAAGCGCCCCTTCCTAAAATGCTGCGACTCGATATTGGATTCACTCGATAATAACCTCTGGATTATCTCGCGCCGGGACATCTCAAGGCTGAAGAGAGCGATACAGGCCTTCTGATTAACGGCTGCGTTGCGGACGATATTCAGGGCCAGGCTCGTCTTACCTATGCTTGTCCTGGCAGCAAGTATAACCAGCTCTGAGCGTTGAAGCCCGCCCAGGGCGTTATCAATAGCCTTGAAACCCGTCCTGATATTCTGGATATCCCTGTCGAGGGTAGTCCTGTGGGCCGCCTCTTCAAAATAGCGGTTGAGCGCATCCTGTATGGGAATAAATTCACCCTTCCCCTGCCTTGTCCTCAGCTTGAAGATGATGTCTTCCGCTCGCGTCAGTGACAGGTCCACGTCGGGATCAGCCTTATACCCGATCGATTCGATCTGGCCGGCAGCGCTGATGAGGCGACGCATGGTAGCCAGTCGGTACACGATCTGCGCATAGTGTCTGACATGCAGGGACGTTGGTACCATGGATACAAGATGGCTGAGGTATGCGGCTCCCCCCGCCTCATCCAGCTTAGCTAGCCTGACCAGTTCCTGCGCAACAGTGATCTGATTTATGGCCTCATCCCGCTGGAACAGATTGCGGCAGGCGCCGAATACAAACTGGTTCTGCTCGCTGAAAAAATCCTCGGCTCCCACTATGGTGTCTATATCTGTGATAGACTCGCTGTCGATCAGCAGCGACCCGAGAACCGCTTCTTCGGCATCCAGGTCATAAGGCGGAAGGGTCTCTCTCATGACTTCAGTCTGTTTCCCTCTCAATTATAACCTTAATCTTGGCTGTGGCGTCTTTGCTGAAAATCACTTCGACCTCATATTCGCCGATATTATGCAAAGAGCTTTTCATGGATATCTTTTTCTTGTCGATGTCGACATTGACCTGATCAGACAGCCTGTCGGCTATATCGGCCGATGTGATAGATCCGTGTAAAGTGCCCTTTGAACTGGCCTTTCCCTTGAAACGCAGCTCTTTCCCTTCAATCTGCCGGGCCAGCTCGACGTACTCATCATGCATTCGCTCGCGTTTCCTCTCACGCTCCCTCGCGATTTTCTCGGCGGCCTTCACCGCGCCCGCAGTTGCGGGCAATGCGAGGCCCCTGGGTAACAGGAAGTTTCTGGCGTATCCATCGGCTACCTCTTTTATATCGCCCTTTTTCTCTTTGGCCGAGATGTCTTCAATAAATACAACTTTCATACCCTGTGTTTTTACTCCTTCTCTAGTTCTTTTACCGGAACAGTTTAGCATTATCCAGAACAATTGACCGACGACAGCTTCTATCCGAAATATCCACTGACGAATCAGGCCGGCAATTCAGCGGCGATAAAGGGACATAGACCTGAATCCCCGTATATGGAGGTGATTCACAGCTACAAAAACCGTCAACATACACTTACTCTTCCCGCAGGTGCACATGCCCCTATCACCCCGGCGATAGACAGTTTAAATCCTTTCATCAAGCTCAGTCAAGGCATGCATGGTCTTATGTTAACCGACTGCTTTCACCGTATATCAAATATGATATTACCCGACATTTTGCTTGCTACCTGGCACGCACGATGTAGCCCTCATTCCGGCTGATCTTTGTTTGCTTGACATTAAACATATCTCTACTTATAATGAGCCAAATTCGAAGTCGTATCTATCACAATGCAGATAAATGTCGCCCAGCTCCTCAAGGAGCCGGTCGGAGCGAAGCGAAATTACGAAATAGATGGACCGGCCGGCGAAAATGGCGAGAACAGCGTTAAAGGAAATATCAAACTGACCCATACCAGCCGAGGTATCCTCGCTGAAGGCAGATTCATTGTTGATATCAAAGGTTCCTGCTCACGTTGCCTGACAGAAGTAAAAAAGCAAATTTCATTTATAATGGAGGAGGAATTCTTCCCGGTTATCGATATCGCTTCAGGCGCCCACCTTCATCCTCCGCCTGATGAACTAAAGATTGACGATAATCATATCCTTGACTTAAAGGAGGCAATCAGACAGTATATAATCATGGCGACACCGACCAAGCTTTTGTGCCGGCCGGATTGCCCGGGCATATGCCCTGTCTGCGGACACGAGCTTGCCCGCGGCGATTGCGGTCATGCCAGCCGGCCTCACGATAGCAGGTGGGATAAATTAACGCAGTCAGAAAAGGAGAGCAAAATATAAATGGCACCACTTCCTAAAAAGAAATACCCCAAAGCACGCCAGGGCAAAAGGCGCAGTCACCTTGCGAAAAGCCCTGCGGCAATTATCGAATGTTCCCGCTGTCACAGCCCAAAACTTCCCCATCAGGTATGCCCCTCTTGCGGCACTTACGATGGAAGGGAAGTTATCGAGATTAAGAGTCCTAAAAAGAAACGCAAATAAAATGTTGTCGGCAAGGCTGATTTGCTAAATCAAGGAGGGAATTAGATGGTAGAAGATGTAAAAGTGGCCTATGTTTTTCCTGGTCAGGAATCCAGGCAGGTCGGCATGGGGCTCGACTTTTACGTCCACTATAATTCTGCCAGGAAAGTATTCGATGAGGTAGATAAAGCTCTGGGATTCCCTCTCTCCCGACTTTGTTTCGAGGGTCCTGAAGAGGACCTCGCACAGACCATGAATGCCCAGGCAGCCATCATGACCGTGAGCATCGCCTGTCTCAGAGCCGGTGAGGAGATCAGCGGCGGAGCGCTACCAACCCCCACGCTGGTGGCAGGTCATGGATGTGGTGAATACGCGGCCATGGTATCATCCGGCATGATGAAACTGGGGGACGCTGTGCGACTGATACGTGAGCGCGGGCGGCTCATGAACGAGGCCGGACGCCGTAAACCGGGCGGCATGCTGCAAATTATGGACCTCGACAAGGATCTCGTCGAAGGTGTTTGCCTCACCACCGGAGTCGAACTGGCCAACATAAATGCGCCCGAAAATACGGTTATCAGCGGAGATGAGCATAAGCTGGCCAAGGCCAGGAGGCTGGCACAGGTTAAAGGAGCAAAACGCATACAGCCGGTCAGAGTCAGCGGCGCCTTTCACTCGTCATTGATGGAACCGGCATTGGCCGGCATGATTAATGCTGTAGCGCAATTTAATTATGAAACTCCGCAGGTACCCGTCGTATCCAATGTTACAGCACAGCCCATGCATTCGCTTGAGGCGCTCAAGGAAGAGTTGATAAGCCAGATTGTACATTGCATCAAATGGCAGCAATCGGTTGAGACCATGCTGGCCCGCGGCATAACCACTTTCTTCGAGGTTGGGCCCGGAGACGTACTGACCAAATACATTAAACTGATCAGCCCCGGCGCATTGACTTTTAACCTCAGCAACGCTGAGAAAACCAATGAGATCATTAAGTGGCGTAAGGGCGGAAGGTTCTGAATCAGGGGGCTATCGAGCGGAAGTAACTTGCTCCCAGTGATTTTATGCCCACAGGTCTAAGGCGTCTGGCCCGGATTGCTGCGCTGCAAACACTCTTTGAGCTGGAATTTGCGGCCAACAGCCCCGACTCCGTTCTTGAACGTACGCTTTCCACAAAGGCATTGACCGGTGACGGCGCCGGCTTTGTACGCGAGCTGGTGCATGGCGTACTTGAAAACCAGGACCGGTTGAACAGCACCATAAAATGCTATGCTATTGCCTTTCCCCTGGACCAACTCGCTGCAATGGATCGCAATATACTGAGAATTGCGCTTTATGAGATTCTAATCGATGATCAAACACCGGCCAAGGTGGCGATCAATGAAGCGGTGGAACTTGCCAAGCAATTCGGCTCCGAGAAATCACCAAAGTTTATCAATGGTGTGCTCGGCAGCGTCGTATCCAGGGATAAAGAACGAAGAAAACAGATTGATTGACAGGTATTCCTCATCGTATAATTTACCCGTAATATCAGATGTCAAAGCTTTTTGATAAGATAAAAAATATTCTCGTTGATGAACTGGGCGTCGACTCGGCTTCCATCGTGCCTGCCGCCTCATTTATCGACGATCTCAATATGGATCCGGATGACCTTGCCGAGTTCTTTACCACAATTGAAGACAGCTTCAGCAAACCGGGAAATAAATTCGAAATACCGGAGAAAGACGCTGACAATCTGGTCACCGTTCAAGATATAATAGATTACCTGCAGGAAGCCGGCGTCGAGGATTAAGTGCCTTTTTCCCTGCAGTTCATTATTACATAAGACGACAATTCCAGAATAAGCTCTTTTAACAGCTTCATCCATCTGCGTCCCGCTATCTCAGTACTAATTTTGATCTGCCGGTTACCCCGCCTGACGGCCTTGTTTTTAAAAGCGCTTATCCTGTCTATAGCCTGAATATCACGGTCACCGCAGGATACGGTTACGTTATCACTGTCCCGAACAATCGATTCGATTTCTGCCGCGATGGCCGCCTGCCGCAATGCCACAATATACAATAAATTGGCAACCTCTTCGGGCATACTGCCGAACCTGTCGATCAGTTCCTCGCTTATGCTGCTTATTTCTTCCGCAGAGACCATTCCAGCCAACCTGTGATAGATGTTGTATCTCGTCCTCGGATTTTCGATATAGTGATCCGGAATAAAAGCCGGTACCTTTAAATCAATCGATACGCCGGCCGGTTCCACCTTTTTCGGCACACTGCGGCCCTCTCTCCGGGCTTTGATTTCGTCGACTGCCTCTTCAAGCAGCTGACAATAATAGCTGAATCCTACAGCGGCGATATTGCCGCTCTGCTCAACCCCCAGCAGATTACCTGCTCCCCTTATCTCGAGATCTTTCATGGCGACAGCATAGCCTGCGCCCAGCTCAGTTGCCCGTGCAATCACCTTCAGCCGTTCAATTGCCTGGTCGGTCAGGTTTTTGCCCGAATCAAAGAGGAAGTAGGCATATGCCGAATTTGCGCCGCGTCCCACCCTGCCGCGCAGTTGATAAAGCTGGGTCAATCCCATTTTATCCGCATTATCAACGATCAGAGTATTGACATTAGGCATATCCAGCCCCGACTCAATAATCGTTGTGGTAACCAGCACATCGCTCTTGCCCTGCATGAAGTCGGACATGATTTCTTCGAGTCTATCCTCCGCCATCTGTCCATGCGCCACCGCTATCCTGGCCTCCGGCACCAGCTCCGCCACCTTCAGCGACAGCTCCCCGATGCTATGAACCCTGTTATGTACGAGGAACACCTGTCCACCCCGCTCCATCTCACGCAGCAATGCTTCGCGAATCAGCCTTTCATTGTATTCGCCAACATATGTGATCACAGGCAGGCGGCTTTCCGGCGGTGTCTCAATTGTGCTCATGTCGCGTATACCTGAAAGCGCCATGTGCATCGTCCTGGGTATGGGTGTAGCGCTCAGTGTCAGCACATCGACTGATTGCCTTATTTTCTTGAAATGCTCCTTGTGCACCACGCCGAAACGCTGCTCCTCATCGATTATCACCAGACCCAGGTCTTTAAACCGCACGTCTTTTTGCAGTATCCTGTGTGTGCCGATGCAGATATCTATCGAACCCTCGGCCAGCCCCTTTATTACATCCCCCTGTTCCCTGGCGGAACAAAAGCGGCTGAGCACTGCAACTTTTACCGGAAATGTCTTTAACCTGTCGCTGAAAGTGGCCATATGCTGCTGCGCCAGGATTGTGGTCGGTACCAAAATGGCCACCTGTTTTCCATCCATGACAGCTTTAAATGAGGCGCGCAGGGCGATCTCAGTTTTTCCATAACCCACATCGCCGCAAACCAGCCTGTCCATAGGTCGTACAGACTCCATGTCCGCTTTTACTGCCTCGATGGCCTCCAGCTGATCAGGAGTTTCGATGTAGGGGAAAGAAGCCTCCAGCTCTTTTTGCCAGAGGGTATCCCCGGAGAAAGCCATGCCCCCTCCTGCGACCCGACCGGCATACAACTCAATTAGCTCGCCGGCTATATTTGCCACCGATTCTTTTACCTTTTGCTGCGCCCTGGCCCATTCCTGTGATCCCAGCCTGCTCAGCGCTGGAGTTTTCTCACTGCCTCCTATATAAAGACTCACCCTGTCGACCTGGTCTACCGGCACATAAAGCATGTCTCCACAAGCATATTCCAGCATGAAGTATTCCCTCTCCACCCCTGCAGAGACCTTCCTGGCGGTACCGGCAAATCGCCCGATGCCGTGTTCCACATGCACTACCGCGTCCCCTATATTGATATCATTAAGGAAAAGATGGTGCCTGACAGGCCTGGTTTTGGCAAAACGCCGCTTCTTGATGGTTCCGAAGAGCTCCGCATCGGTCAGCAGCAATAATTGATTGTCTAGCTGCCATCCTCCATCCAGCGAACCCTGAATCAGAGAAATAGAATTATATGGCGGCAGCCCTTCAAGTGATCTTGATGCGTCTATGCTGATACTCCGTTCCTGCAGCAGTTCCCTGATCCTTTCAGCCTGCCGGCTAACGATCAAAACCCTGCCACTCTCCCGTCTTAATTCAGACAACCTGTCTAGAAAAGCATTAAATTTCGCTGAAAAATCCGGGACGCCCCTGATGGGAAGACGGTAACGGTATTGATCCCGTTCTCCAGCTTCATCCCAGGGGCTGAATTCTACAATCCTGTCCCGAGCCTTGATCTTGTTTTCGATAGCCTCCCAATCGAAGCCTTCGGCTATTCTATGTACATCGCCGCAGGCCGATTTATTCAAACTGACGAGCTCCGTTCTGATGCGCATTACCTCAGATTCAATCTGCTGGATATCGTCCAACAGCAGAATGGCGTCTTCCGGAAGATAATCCAGCAAATTTGCAGTACTGTCACTCGACGTCTCCTGTGAGGGAGGGATGGAGATAACCGGGACCTGTGCCATAGACCTCTGTGATCTGGCATCGTACAGCCGCTGACTATGAATAATATTCCCGAAAAATTCGATCCTTGCCGGCAAATCATGCCCGCAGGGATATACATCAACAATGCCGCCTCTTTTGCTGAAAGTGCCGGGTATCTCCACGACATCCTCAAATTTGTATCCGGCCGATTGCAGCCTCTCAAGCAGAGCAGATTGATTAATGCTCATACCGTTTGCTATCCGGATGCAGGCTGATTTATACCTGTCAGGATCTATAGACCGGCTGATCAAAGATGCCGCACAACTCATAATAAAGGTAGTGGGCTGCCCGATTTCCACCTCATTATTGCTGCCGGCCAGAAGGGAGAACAACTTCATCCGTTCAGAATTGACAACAGGATCGTCTGATGAGCTATTGCCGAGCAGATCCGCTTCCGGGAAAAACAGCGGCGCAACCGTGTCAGGCAGCCATAGCTTCAGTTGCTCAAAGCAACGCCGGGCAGCCTCAGCATGTGCCGTAACCAACAGCACTGTCTTTCCGAGACGTGCGTAAATGGCTGTTGCCAGCAGCGGTATAGTCTGGTCGGGAAGGGACAACTTCATCCTTGCCTGCCGCCTTTCATACAGTGATTTAAGCAGGCGCTCAAATTCAGGCAATCCTTGCAGTAACTGGCTTATATAATAGAGTTTCATATCATATGGTTGAGGGGACGGTTTCGACCGGCGCAGTCCAGGAGGGATTTTAGCACAGCAATTTAGAGGCAACCAAACATAACTCTGCCACTAACACCCAACATACCCGGACCCTACGGCCGCAAAAATCGAGGGAAAGAGACGATAAATCAAGAATTGCACGGATAGCTATCCAAATCTGCCCGGCAGGTTGAGCGATTTGAGTTAGTTACCATGTTGATATATTATTTCTCAAGATTTTTAATTTTAATGCACGCCTTTATGAATAGCCACCATGGGTTCAGAATTGATGCGAGATAAGAGAGTTATTGATGTCATCAAACTGCTGATCAGTCTGGCGGCCTGTTTCGGCGCAGGTTTGATCAGCTCGCTTTTCACGCGGGCAGCCACAACCAACTGGTATGTATTACTGGAAAAGCCAACTTTCACTCCACCCAATTGGCTGTTTGCCCCTGTATGGTTCCTGCTCTATGTCCTGATGGGCATATCAGCATTTCTCGTATGGCGAAAGGGTATCGACATATTTCAAGTCAGAGAGGGACTGATCATCTTCATCATTCAGCTTGTGCTCAACACGCTGTGGTCTTACGCCTTTTTCGGATTGAAATCACCGCTCTGGGGCCTTGTAGTAATTGTACCTCTGTGGACAGCCATCCTTTTGACCATGATAAATTTTTATCGGGTATCCAGAACTGCGACATTTCTGCTTATACCTTATATTCTATGGGTAAGCTATGCCACCGCCCTTAACTTCTCTATCTATCTTCTGAATCCATGAATAGGAAAGTAGTAAATAGGTGTCTGCGATATTGCCTGCGAGAAATGTCCGTGTATATTTGAGATGGGGATGTTTAATCTTTGATGCAACTCAGCGACTTTATCCCTGAATTGGAAGACCTCATTGAAAGATCTCTGGATGAGGACCTATCGGGCAGTGACATCACGTCCGATGCTCTAATCCCGGCTCATGTTAAAGGCACGGCCAGCTTCACAATTAAAGCTCCCGGCATACTGGCGGGAATGGAAGTGGCCAGGCTCGTGTTTGATATTATCGATCCTTTTATCAAACTCTCCAGCCTGATGGCAGACGGAAACCGGGTCAAACCGGGGGATATTGTAGCCATAGTTGAGGGCGATGTGACCGGCATTTTGAGAGGTGAGCGCACAGCCCTCAATTTCCTTCAGCACCTGAGCGGCATAGCGACACAAACATCTCTGTATGTTGATGCGGTCAGGGGGCTACCCGTCAAAATACTGGATACGCGTAAAACCCTGCCCGGACTGCGCCTGCTGGAGAAGTACGCTGTATCCGTCGGCGGGGGCGCCAACCATCGAATGAATCTGGGTGATATGGTTCTTATCAAGGACAACCATATAGCGGTGCTTCGCCGCCGTGGACTGAGTATCGCCGAGATAGTCCGCCAGGCAAGAAACAAAACGCCGCATAATATCAGGATCGAGATCGAAACCACCAATCCCGAGGAGGCTGCGGAAGCTGCCGACGCAGAAGCGGATATTGTCATGCTGGATAACATGAGCCTGGATCAAATGCGGCAGGCGGTCTCGTTGGTCGGACATAAGGCGATCGTGGAAGCTTCAGGCGGAGTAAGCCTGGATAACGTACGACTGATCGCAGAAACGGGTGTCGATTGGATTTCAGTAGGCTCACTAACACATTCCGCCAGGGCGCTGGACATCAGTATGAAACTGACATCCTGATCTGTGGCTGTTTTTCTATATCAATATTCGATTAATACAACACCATATTTTCATGAATATAGAAAAAAGGGGCGCTTTTCAGCGCCCCTTTTTTCTATTTACTGCGTGCCCGGGTGAGTAGTACAAGAACGGTAATAACCAGGATGGCGCCGGTGGCGATAACGACCCAGACCCACAGCGGGGTTGCAGGCTCGGCAGGCGCAGGGGCGGGAGGCTCGGGCGCAGCTTCTGTCTGCAAGCTGAAGGTTGCGGACCAATCGCTCGGGATGTTCTGGCCGTTGACTTCGAGGGCCTTCACACGCCAGAAATAATTGGTGCCATAGTCCAGGGCGCCGTCATACTCGTAACCGGTGGTGGCGGCGATGGCGGTTACGACCAGGCTCTTGAACTCAGGATCCGTGGCGAGGTCGAACTGATATTTAGTAGTCTCTTTCCATGGGCTCCATGAGAAGGAGGCCGGCTTCGCTTTGCAGCCGACGCAGCCGTTGTTGGGGGCAATAAGTTGGACGCCCCGATAGGGGGTAACTACACGGAAGCCGGGCACTACCTGATAACTCTCCCTCCACGACCAGGGACTTTTAATAGCATCGCCTGTTGCGACATCCTGTACCTTAACTTTCCAGTAATACGTATGGCCTGCCTCAAGAGAGGGAACTGTCCAACTACAATTGTTGGCATCTACAACGTCACCTCCCCCCGGGGGTATATACAGAGAAGGGTTATCCAGATCATGCGGAACATAGTAAGGACCGAAATAATCATCACCAATCTTAGCCATTGTCAAATAGAAATCGATGTCCTTTGCAATATAAATGTCATATCCTTTCGATAGAGATTTGGGTAACCATTTCAGTTCGATGGCACCTGCCCTCCCTGTAACCGGGTCACATGATACGGTAAAATGGTTTACAGGAGCAGTGGGGCGAGGACCAGACCATAGAAGATCGTCGACATAAAACCACACTCCGCCGTCTGGAGGATTGAACGTCCTCTGATCAATTGCATAGGTAATAGTCGGCTGGTCAAGTACGAGCCCACCACAAGTTCTAAAACGTGTAGTCGGCTGATTTGCCAACCCTAAGGCAACCGCGGTATCTAATCCGGAATAGGCCGATGACCAGCGTACATAAGGCGTTGCAGAACCCCATGTTGCCGCTGTACAGAAATAATAGCTGGAGTTTCGCGATATGGTTATGCCGGTTACGGGATCAGGCCAGGCTGCTCCCCCCCACCATTCTTCCCAGGGATTCGCTCCAGTTGTATAAACGCTGTAAGCAAACATACCTCCCGAATTGATCGCCAGTATATAACCGTCGCTCTTGAAGCCCGAACTGGCAACCACCATAGTATTATCACGCACGGGTAATTGCACCGGTATTTGTTTGAAGCAAGTGCCGCTATCAGTAGAATATGCGACATCCCAGAGACCCGCCCCCGAGCCACCGACTATCACTACACCTTTATCATTATCAGGAGTCATGCCCGTATAGGCGGTAGCTATGCTATACGCGGGTACGATCTCACTTAAAGTACTCCTGTGCAGCACCCAGCCTGTACCGCTGTAACTGCACCTTTGCACCTCACCTCCCGGGCTAAGTATATACATGACCTTGCTTTCCTCGAAAGCTATGTCCTGAACCGGCAACAATATACCGATATTGTTCCAGCTGTCACCATAATTGAACGACCATTTAACCATATTAGTACCGGGCGCTGACCAAATGAGCGCTTCACCGTCCGGCTTATCTCCAGCCAGGCGCAGAATTGCCGTATCGCGTTGAGTTGCCATGCAATTGTCGCCGTTCGCCATGGCACACAGTACGCGCTCCCAGGCAGATCCCAGCGGCGCTTTTTTACTCAGCCACACGCTGTCAAAGCCGGTGCAACCTGAGCCCTCATTAATTGTAGCTATAAATACTTTTGAACAATCAGGGGACGGAGCGATATCACTGAGCCGGCTGATCTGCGTGTCGATCAACGATATCTGCGACCATGTTTTGCCGTTGTTTTTACTCTGCGAGAAAGCTGACTCATCAAGAGCACGGCCTACAAGGTAAGCAGCCGCCCAATTTACACCAGTGTTTAGATTGCCAGTGCTGGCCGTTCCGGTAAATGCGACGGAGCCATCCTGTGACCAGGCTACACGAGCATTCCCATATGAGATTCCTGTGCAGTTAGCAGCTCCAGCCCCTCCTGTGGATGGCTTGATGGCAGGATACCAGCAAGGGATTGTGCATACGAAGGGAGTATCGGTAAACCACGTCATGACCATGCCCGTGCACATGGTACCAAGCACTTCGCCCGCCATTAACTTTCCGGAAGAAGAATCGCCATGATAAGCAAGGCTGGAAATCCTTTTGGAGGGAGATGCAATCATGAGTTGACATCCAACGTAATCGTCAAAACGGTAGATACCCGCCGAAGTAAGGGGACAATCCAGGCTGATGAAGTATCTGCGATCAGTCGCAACCTGACCATTATAAGTGTACGGCAATGACAGGTCAGCCGATAATATTTGATTTGCCTTTGGGGAACTGCCCGGACTTTTCGTAGTGATTTCAATCGGACCTTGTTGATATATTGCGCTCCAGTCGATCATATTCGCTACTATGTCATGGACACCCGCAGTCAAATAAGTTCCCAGCATGTCAGAAAAAACTACTACCAATGTGTTGTCATTAGAAAAGCAGGGAGAAAACCTGAGCGACATGACATCTCCTCTCAGTCCCTGCTCCGACCAACTGAATAGGCGCTGACTATTCATTATCCAGACATCGCCTGCACCTATCCCTGAGCGAGTCCCTATTGCCACATCCCGATTATCCCCGGCAATCGAAGAAACGGCTACGGTACTAATTGTCGATGATGCAGGACAATACGAGTTAACCCAGGTAATTCCTCCATCCTTTGAAAGCCAGACACTCGCTGGTAAATTGGCGGCGCTATCATTTGTTATAGCCGCAATAAAATTGACGTCATCTGGCGCAATGGCTATATACCACACATGGAAATTCGCCTGTTCAGCAACCGACATTGCGTTGAAAAGATATACTCCAATATCATCGCTCCAAGAAACTCCTTTGTCCAATGACTTAAATAGTGCTTTTCTTCCCGTAGCACAATCCGCCCAGGGGATATCAACCGCATAATAAGTTACACCATCAGAGCCAATAGCCATGCTGTTGACTTCAGAAGGACTCAAAATATCATGCCTGGCGGATACGGAACCGGGTGTATCCATACGATGCCATTTTAACTGAAGATCATGGGCAGATGTGGAGACTGGTGTTATCAGTCCGGCAAGCGAAGATGTAATTAATGTCATAAATATGATCCAACTGTTTCTGAGCGCCTTCATTTTAATCCCCCAATTTGGTAATTTGAAACAACAAAATCCCCGACTCCAGAGAGCCGGGGATTAAAGATAAAACACACCCCCTTTCTCCGCGGAGGCTATCAATAAACCACAGGGCCGGCGTTCTGGCTTTGACAGTAGGCGGGACTGCGACGGAATTGCACCGTCTTGCTCTCCAATCAAGCTTCCGGTCACCCGGCAGCACCCGGTAGTTTAGTTACTAAAACAAATTAACCGTCAGGTAACGACATTAGGGTTTTTTCCATAGCTTTATTTATATTCTCCGAATGCCTCGGGGTGTATCATTTTTGATACCTGTAAAAGGCCGTCCGCTATTCTGGGCCCGGGTCGCTCAATTAAATTAGCATCGCCCATTTTATATATCCGATTATTCAGTACGGCATCCACGTTATATAATCTCACTTCACTTGTTATTCCGTTGTAGACAACGTCGCCGGTAGTCCCCATGCCCGAGACGAAAATGACCTGAGGGTTTTTAGCAATTACAGATTCAAGCGATACGGCCCTGGATTTTTCAAAGTCGTCCGCATAAATATTGTTGCCTCCGGCTTTTTCAATAACATCATTAATGTAATTATTTCTTCCCATCGTCCATATCGGGTCATGCCAGTTGACGTACAATACTTTTAATCTTTGTTCAGACCCCAAGTTTTGAGTCTTCGAAACGACACTATTAATTTTATAATTCATCGTATCCAGCACCCGCGACGCTGCGCCGGTTTTCCCTGTAATTTTACCCAGGACGGATATATCATTTTTAATTGAATCAATCGTTAATGCTTCAGTTACATAAACAGTCATCCCCAGCTGTTCCAATGCAGGTAGAGCTGTTTTTTCATGGATGGATTCTGCTACTATCAAATCGGGCTCAAGGGAAACAAGTCTTTCCAGGTCGGGGGTTGAATAACCGGACACGCGTGTTTTTGACTTGGCTGCATCGGGATAATCGCAGTAATCTGTAACACCCACTATGCTATCTTCGAGGCCGAGCGCGAATAGTATTTCCGTATTGCTTGGCGCCAGCGATACGATCCTTTTCGGCAGACTGGTGATTACCACCTTTCTCCCAAGGTCATCGGTGACCGTCAGTGGATAATCAGGCAATATATTGGTTTCTGATTTATCAGTTTGATTTTCAGTAATCCGGTCCTCAGCAGGGGTACTCATATTATCCCCGGCTGCTGTTACGTCACGCGTTTCTACCTGCGCCGTCGGGCTGGTACAGGCGACTGATAGAGACAATAGTGCCAAGAGGACAATAAAGATGTGTAAACTATATTTTTTCAAATTAACCCTCCTTTAATGAAAAACCCCGCTGCCTCTCAGCAGCGGGGTTTTTATTGCCATAATTATAGCCCCCGTTCACTGCGAAGGCGCCGGAAATCATGGCAGGCGTTCTGACTTTCACAGCAGGCAGGACTGTAACGGACTTACACCGTTTTGCTCTCCTATTAAGTCTGCGATCACTCGCAGACGCCATGAATACTATTCAGTTGTCCGATAATTATATGTGTTACAAATCCGGTATGTCAAAGCCTTATTTCTTTAGTAACGATTCCCTCGCTTCTTAATCTCTACTTATGCTGTCCGATGTCTGGAGGCTGCTGTTTCAAACAGCAGCCTCCATATTTGACTTTATTTCACCTGCCGGATGATTACGCCCGGCGGGTCTTGAATACCAGGATGAGGGTGACGATCACGAGGATGGCGCCGATGGCGATGATGACCCAGACCCACAGCGGGGTTGCAGGCTCTGCAGGAGCAGG
>JAFGHL010000045.1 GCA_016930155.1 Dehalococcoidia bacterium
GCGCCTGCCTGGGCTCCAGCGCCGTGGGCGCCAGGACGTTCACCGCCACTGCGGGACAGGGTCTGATACTCATGCACGAGGTGCTGCTGGTGGCGGCCTCGATGCGGTTGCCCATTGTTATGGCTGTGGCCAACCGCGCACTCTCCGGCCCGCTAAATGTATGGGGCGATCAATCCGATGCCATGGCCACCAGGGACGGAGGCTGGATACAGCTATTTGTGGAAAATGGCCAGCAGGCCTTCGACCAGGTGATATGCGCCTTCTATATTGCAGAGCATCCGGATGTGCTGCTGCCCACCATGCTCAATGTCGACGGCTTCCATGTCTCCCATGTGATCGAGTCTATCGAGCTGCTCGACCGCAAGACCGTAGATGAGTTCCTGCCTCCCTGCAAGCATAAATACCCGCTTGACCCCGATAATCCCGTAACTCTGGGCTGTTTCGCTGCGCCCAATATGTATACAGAGACCAGAAAGGCGCTGGATATGGCGGTGCGGGAATCGAAGAAGGTGATACTGGAAGCGTGGAAGAAGTACGGAGACCTGACCGGAAGGTATTATAAGCCGATTGAGAAGTATAAGGCGGACAACGTTGAGACATTGCTGGTCCTGGCGGGCGGCTACGGCGAAAACGCCATGGATGCCATTGATAAAATGCAGAATGAGGGCAAGAAGGTCGGGCTGATCAGGATTCGACTGTGGCGTCCTTTCCCCTGCGAAGAAGTGATAGAGGCCCTGTCTAACGCAAGTAATGTTATCGTCTTCGATCGAGCGATATCGCTGGGCGGTCCGGCACCTATCTGTTCGGAGATCAGGGATACGCTCTACTCGGTTGAGAAAAGGCCCAAGATCGCCAGCATAGTCGGCGGGCTGGGAGGACGTGACGTTTCTCCAGCGGATTTCAAAAAGATAATTGAAATAGGACTGGAACGTATTAAGACCGGCCGCGCGGACGAAACATACATGTACGGAGTGAGAGAATAGTGGAAACTCTCAGCATTTATGTACCCAAACTGGTAACAAAGGGCGAGTATATCGCCTCGGGGCACAGGGCCTGCTCGGGATGCGGCGAGGTGCTGGCTGTGCGCTACGTGTGCAAGGCGCTGGGTCGCAACAGCGTCATCTCCATGGCTACCGGCTGTATGGAGATCATTTCATCGCCGCTGCCTGAATCGGCCTGGGAAGTTCCCTGGATCCACACCCTGTTTGAGAACGCCTCGGCCGTGGCTTCTGGCATCGAGTCCGGACTAAAAGCCCTCAAACGCAAGCACGGTTATAGTAGGGAAGTTAAAGTCGTGGCCATGGGTGGGGACGGAGGAACGGCGGATATAGGCCTGCAATCTCTGTCAGGCGCCCTTGAGAGAGGACACGATTTCCTTTACGTGTGTTACGACAACGAAGCTTATATGAATACCGGCATACAGCGTTCCAGCGAGACGCCCTTCGGCGCATCGACTACCACGGCGCCCGCAGGTAAAAAGAGCATGGGGCAGCATACGTGGAAGAAGAACATGCCGGCCATAGCCGCAGCGCACAATATACCATATGTGGCGACGTCATGCTGCAGCTATCCATTTGACATAATGTCCAAAGTTGAGAAGGCGGTCAAGATCAAGGGCCCATCGTATATTCACATACTCTCGGTCTGTCCAACCGGCTGGCGATGTCCTTCCAGCCAGACCATCAAGGTCGGACGTCTGGCGGTGGAGACGGGCATCTTTCCCATATATGAGATTGAGAACGGTCAATATAAGTTGAATATCGACCTGCCCAAACTCAGGCCGGTAGAAGATTATTTAAAGGTGCAGGGGCGCTACCGCCACCTTACCGGTGAGAGCATCGCCGAGATACAGGTCAGGGTAATAGAAGAGTACAACAAGGTCCGACAGCTTGCCGGGCTGAAGAAGATAAAATGAAAGATAAAGTAACCGCCATCATCAAGAAATACGAAGGCGACAGCAGCCAGCTGGTATCCATCCTTCAGGACATCCAGGCCGAATATAACTATCTGCCGCGCACGGCTCTGGACAAGCTGAGCAAAAAGCTGGACATACCGCAGAGTCATGTTTACAGTATGGCGACCTTCTTCCGTGCTTTTAGCCTGAAGGAAAGGGGCAAGCACATCGTCAACGTTTGCCAGGGCACGGCCTGCCATGTGCGTGGCGCTGATCTGATACTGGAATCCCTCGAACGCCAGCTGGATGTTAAACGAGGCCAGACCACCATGGATCGCGGATTTACACTGGAAACGGTGAACTGTATGGGTTGCTGCGCCACCGGACCGGTAGTCAAGATCGATGACGAGTTCTTTGGGCATATGACCAATGACAAGGTCGAGCCCATGTTAAGTAAATTTAAAGAATAGAGTTGATGGCAAATAAGTTACATACCGCCAAAGCGCTAGCTGCTTTACAGAAGAAGCTGGCAAAGGAAAGGGACACGGAGAAGTGCCGTATCTCACTCTGCAACGGCACGGCCTGCAGGCCTTACGGCAGCAATCCTGTGGCGGAGACCTTTAAGGCCGAGATCGAAAAGCGCGGGTTGGCCGGACAGGTAGAATTCAAGATCACGGGCTGCCACGGCTTCTGCGAGCGAGGCCCCATCGCCCTCATCGAGCCGGGAAATGTGTTCTATCAGAGGATCCAGGTGTCGGATGTACCCGAGATACTGGATAACACCATACAGAAAAAGGCGCCCATCGAGCGGCTGCTTTTCAACCAGGATGCAGTGGCAAAAGCCGTGGCACGGCAGAGCGATATTCAATTTTATACCGATCAGCAGCGCATTGTGCTGGGCAATAATACCAGGATTGATCCCACCAGCATCGAAGACTATATCGCCATCGGCGGATATTCAGCCCTCTCCAAAGCTTTATTCGAGTTGCAACCAGACGCCATCATAAAGATGGTCAAGGACTCCGGGTTGAGGGGCCGCGGAGGCGGCGGATTTCCTACTGGAACCAAGTGGGAGACCTGCCGCAAGGCCCAGGGCGACATCAAATACGTTATCGTCAACGCCGACGAGGGCGATCCCGGCGCCTACGCCAACGAGGGCCTGCTGACCGGCAATCCCCACAGCGTGCTGGAGGGGCTGGTGATCGGTGCCTGCGCTATCGGCTCCCACCAGGGCTACATCTACGTGCGCAACGAGTATCCCCTGGCGCTAAAGAATATTACCCTGGCCATCGATCAGGCTGAGAAGCTCGGCCTGATCGGTAAAAATATACTTGGGTCGGGATTCGATTTCAGCGTGCGTGTCAACCGCGGCGGCGGCGCATTCGTCTGCGGGGAATCGACCGCGCTGATGGCATCGCTTGAGGGCAAGACCGGTGAGCCCAGGGCCAAATATATACATACCGTGGAAAGAGGGCTATGGGACAGGCCGAGCTGCCTGAACAATGTGGAAACCTGGGCCAATATACCGCTGATTATTAACAATGGCGCTGAATGGTTCAATAAAATCGGCGCCCCGGGCAACAGCGGCACCAAGATATTCTCGCTGACTGGGAAGGTGAACAATACCGGTCTCGTGGAAGTTCCTATGGGCATCAAGCTGAGGGATATTATCTACGATATCGGCGGCGGAATACGCGACGGCAAAAAGTTCAAGGCCGTTCAGACGGGAGGGCCCTCGGGGGGTTGCCTGCCCGAGAATCTGCTCGATTCGCCGGTTGACTTCGATTCGCTGTTGAAGGCCGGCTCGATGATGGGATCGGGCGGCATGATCGTAATGGATGAGGACAACTGCATGGTGGATACGGCCCGCTACTTCCTCACCTTCCTCGAGGAGGAATCCTGCGGAAAATGCGTGCCGTGCAGAGAGGGCGTCAAGAGGATGCGCCAGATATTGACCGACATAACCGAGGGCAAGGGAGAGATGAGCGACCTGGATCTTTTAACCGAGCTCTCAGCCCACCTCAAGGACAGCGCACTGTGTGCGCTGGGCAGCTCCGCCCCCAATCCGGTGCTGACCACCATTCAGTATTTCAGGGACGAATACGAGGCGCATATAAAGGACAAGAAGTGCCCGGCCGGTGTATGTAAGGCGCTGATACGCTTCAGCATCATAGATGAAAAGTGCCCGGGCTGCGGCAGGTGCGTAAAGACCTGCCCCACGCAGGCTATTACATTTATGGGCAAGAAAAAGCCCGTTGTGCTGGATCAATCCAAGTGCATCAAGTGCCGCACCTGCTACGATGTCTGCCGGATGGGAGCTGTGAGCATTGAGTGAGATGGTGAACCTGACTATCAACGGTAAGAAGTACACTGCCGAGAAGGGTAGCATGGTGCTGAAGGTTGCCCGCGATCACGGCATCAGGATACCCACACTCTGCGATCACGAGGGCATCGAGCCCTTCGGGGCATGCAGGCTGTGCATCGTCGAAGTCACGCACGGTAACAGGACACGAATCGTTACCTCCTGCCTCTACCCGGTGGAGGAAGGGCTGGTCGTACAGACGGATTCCCCTCGTATAATCCGCAACCGCAAGATGCTGCTGGACCTGCTGCTGGCCAGGTGCAGCGAGAACAAGGTTATCAAGGAGCTGGCCGCCGAGTACGGTCTGCAGAAGCCATCGTTCCGCGAGGAGTACTGGGAGAAACACGACTGCATCGTCTGCGGGCTGTGCGTACGGGCCTGTGAGCAGGTGGTGGGCGTGAGCGCCATCAGCCTGGTAAACCGGGGCGTCTCCAAAGAACCCAAGCCCCCCTACCTGGAGAAAGCAACGGCATGCATTGGCTGCGGTTCCTGCTATTATGTTTGTCCCACCGGCGCGGTCAAGATGGAGGAGAAGAACGGAGTCCGCTATATCTACAACTGGAACGTGGCGTTCAAGCTGAAGAAGTGTGCGAAGTGCGGTATCGAGTGGGCGCCCGAGGCCCAGCTTGAATACATCCGCAAAAAATGGAACCTGGAGAAGGGGTTCTTCGATCTCTGTCCGAACTGCCGGTAATCGCCCGGCCGGTTCGGCCTATTTCTTGACTCCATATTTTACCCAATCTATACTTTTGTCTTGCGGGGTGTAGCGCAGTGGTAGCGCGCATGGTTTGGGACCATGAGGTCGGTGGTTCAAATCCACTCACCCCGACCAGAATCTCACCCGTTCCGATTCGTGAATGAGTTACACGGCAAGCAAATAATCTTGAAATTTTCAATAAACATGCTTGACATGATATATGAACGCTGTTAAAATTATGAATCTGATTCACAGTTACTATATAAAAACGTAGTTTTCCCATATTGCTTCAGAGAGGTTGAATGCCATGGATGTGATCGAAACCAAGATCGACACTTCTTCGGATGAGTACCGGCGGAACTACGACTCCATGGTAGCCCGTGTCGCGGAGTTGAAGGAGGAGTTGAGGAAGGCGCGGGAGGATCGATCGCAGAAATCCAAAGATCGGCTGGCCGCGCAGGGCAAAATGCCCATGCGGAAGAAGCTGGAACGCCTGCTGGACAAAAACACTCCATTTCTCGAGATAGCTCCGCTTGCGGCGCGGGGTATGTACGACGGCATGATACATGGTGGGGGACTGGTTTCCGGCATCGGAATCGTCAGCGGCAAAGCAGTGATGATCACCGGCAATGATGCGACCATCAAAGGCGGTTCCACCTATCCCCTGACCATGAAGAAGGCCATTCGCATGCAAACCATCGCCATGCAGAACCGACTTCCCCTCATTACACTGGTTGATTCCGCAGGTGGATACCTGCCGATGCAGTCCGAGGTTTTCCCCGACATAGACGATGGTGGCAGGGTCTTCTATAACCAGGCGATGCTCTCAAAGATGGGGGTACCCCAGATTACGGCGGTTATGGGGCTGTGCACGGCGGGTGGCGCCTATATCCCCGCCATGTCGGACGAGGTTATCCACGTCAAAGGTATAGGAGCCATCTTCCTTGGAGGGCCTCCACTGGTCAAGGCTGCAACAGGAGAAGAGGTGACTGCGGAACAGCTCGGCGGCGCTGACCTGCACTGTCGGGAATCGGGCGTATCGGACTACTATGCCGAGGATGATGCCCACGCTATCGAGATCATCCGCAATATCATGGAGTGCATGCCCCTACGCGAAAAGGCGCGCCTGCCCATGCACGAGCCGAAACCTCCCCTATATGACCCGAATGAGATATACGGCATCGTCAGCAGGGAATTCAAACTGCCTTACGACGTGAGAGAACTGATCGCCCGCATCGTGGACGGCAGCGAGTTCCTGGAATTCAAGGAGCTCTATGGCCCGACGCTGGTCTGCGGCTGGGCTTATATACACGGTTACCCGGTCGGCATACTGGGAAACAACGGCGTACTCTTCCCCGACAGCGCAAACAAAGGTGCGCAGTTCATTCAAATTTGCGACAGACGCAAGATACCCCTGATCTTTCTGCAAAACATCAGCGGGTTCATGATCGGCAGAGAGTACGAGCGCACCGGCGTGGCCAAGAATGGACACAAAATGGTTACTTCCGTGGCCAACTGCACCGTTCCCAAGTTCACTGTCATCGTCGGCGCGTCCTTCGGGGCCGGCAATTATGCCATGTGCGGACGCGCCTACGAGCCGCGTTTCCTCTGGATGTATCCCAACGCAGAGATCGCGGTCATGGGCGGCGAACAGGCATCAGGTGTGCTGGTGACACTACGCAACGACCAGCTCGCCAGGGAAGGAAAGCCTCCTATGACACAGGAGGAAGCTGACGAGATCTGCAGGCCCATCCTTGAGGCTACTAAAAAAGAGAGCAACGCCCTGTACAGTTCATCACAACTCTGGGACGACGGCGTGCTCGATCCCCTGGATACGCGGGATGTTCTGGGACTGGCCATCTCGGCCTCCCTCAATGCGCCCATACCGGATGACGTCTTCGGCTACGGCATATTCCGTATGTGATTAGTTTATTCAAGGGAGGAGTTAAGTTATTTTCCGAAAAGTGCTGGTGGCAAACCGCGGCGAAATAGCCCGCCGTATCATAAACACCTGCCGCGAGATGGGTATCGCTACGGTGGCCGTATATTCGGAGGCGGACCGAAAGGCTATCCATGTTTTGAAGGCCGACCAGTCTGTTTTCCTGGGCGCTTCCGATCCCTCGGAAAGCTATCTTAATATCGACAAGATCATCACGGCAGCCAGGCAGACCGGCGCCGAGGCCATTCATCCCGGATACGGATTTCTGGCTGAAAATCCCCTCTTCGCCGAGCGCTGCGAACAGGAGGGTCTCGTCTTCATCGGACCTCCCTCCAGGGCCATCCGTGAGTTGGGAGACAAGACAATTGCCCGCCGCACCGTCATGGGAAGCGGCGTTCCGATCATACCGGGCATGAACAAGCCTGAATCCGACACGTATAAACTGGCCGCCGAGGCGGAGAGGATCGGCTACCCCGTCCTCATTAAAGCTGCTGCCGGGGGTGGTGGTAAGGGCATGCGTGTCGTGACCTCGCCCGCAGATTTTAAGGAAGCCTGCGTTTCAGCGACCAGTGAGGCAAAGAGGGCCTTCGGCGACGGCTCCATCTACCTGGAGAAATTCTTTTCCAGTCCCAGGCATGTGGAGTTCCAGATCATCGCCGACCGGCAGGGAAACGCGGTACATCTCTTCGAACGGGAATGCTCCATCCAGAGGCGCCATCAAAAGATCATCGAGGAGACGCCCTCGACCATCATGACGCCCGAGCTCCGGGAGCGCATGGGTAAGGCCGCCGTAACCGTGGCAAAGGCCTCCGCATACGTAAACGCCGGAACAGTCGAATTCCTAGTGGACCCGCAGGGAAACTTCTATTTTCTCGAGGTAAACACGCGCCTTCAGGTGGAGCATCCTATCACCGAGATGATCACCGGCCTGGATATCGTGCGTATACAGCTCGAGGTAGCCTGCGGCAATCCCCTGCCCGTCAGGCAGGAGGACGTGCAGGGACGTGGCCACGCCATCGAATGCCGAATCTACGCGGAGGACCCTGAGAAGGGATTCTATCCCTCCCCAGGTAAGATCATCTATATGGAGGAGCCGTCGGGACCCGGCATACGCAACGACTGCGGCATCTACTCCGGCTTCCAGGTGCCGATAGAATACGATCCCATACTGTCCAAGCTCATCGTCTACGCGGAGGACAGGACACAGGCCATACATCGTATGATACAGGCGCTAGAGAGCTACGTTATCCTGGGCGTAAAGACCCCTGTGCCCTTCCTGATAGATGTGCTCAAATCCGAAGCCTTCGCCAAAGGAGATACATCCACCGATTTTATTGATACCTATTTCTGCGGTTGGAAGCCCGACCGCCGCGAGGCCGATGCCGCCTGTGCTGCATTCATCATCGACGAGCTGGCTAATACCGTGAGGCCTAAATCCGCGGCAGGAATGGCAAATACGGAGCTGTCGCCCTGGCAGACGCTGGGACTGTGGGGGAGATGAGGCAGTAATAAGATTGAGATTGAGATTTAGAGATGGACTACCGGCTTAAAATTGACGAAGAAGTCATCGCACTGCAGGCTGAAAAAAAGAAGGATGGCAGTATTGTCCTCTCGCGCGACGGGCGCGTCCTTGATATCGGGTATACGGTCATCTCGGAATACCATCAGCATCTTACCATAGACGGCCGTCCGCTTAATGTGTTCATTGCTCACGATGGGAATGCAAAGATGGTGGTGATCAGGGGTATCCCCTATTTCCTATCCGACGTCGATGCCGTCGAAAACCGTTCCAGGGGGAGAAAGAGGGATCAGGTTTTACCGCAGGAGGTCACTCCACCCATGCCCGCCGTAGTGGTCAGGATACTTGTTTCAGAGGGGGATGAGTTGAAAAAGGGCGACAGCGTGATCGTCGTCTCTTCGATGAAAATGGAGTCCACTCTGGTTGCCCCCGCCGACGGGAGGGTGAAAAGGGTCAATGTGGCCGAGGGGGACAAGGTGATGCCCGGCCAAATTCTGATCGACATAGACAAGGACAAAGAAGCCCCAACACAGGAGTAATAGCAGCCGGGTACGTTACCATAATATTTTTGTACAAGGAGGTATCAGATGGAGGACAAACACCTGCTTTATCGTGTCGAGGAGGGTGTGGGATATATCACCATTAACAGGGAACAGCAGAGAAACGCTATCACGCCGGAAGCCCTGGCCCTATTTCATCAATATCTGGATGAAGCGGAAAAAGACTGTGACGTCAAGGCTTTGCTGGTCACAGGCGCAGGTGACAAAGCCTTCTGCACCGGTGCGCAGCTCAGCGCCGGTGTCAACACCGGCGGATTGGATATCTTCGCCAGCTATGCAGACCTGCTGAACCGCATTGTAAGCTTCCCCAAACCAACCGTTGCCCGAGTTAAGGGATTCTGCCTTGCGGGCGGCATGGGATTCATGCTGGCCTGCGATATCGTCATCGCCGGCGACGACTCCAAATTCGGGACGCCGGAAGTAAATGTCGGACTGTGGCCCATGATGATAGGCGCGCTCATCTTCCGCAATGTGCTGCAGAAGAAGGCCATGGAGATGATATTGCTGGGAGAAAGGATGTCCGCGCAGGAGGCGCTGGCTATGGGGCTGATCACCAGGGTGGTTCCTGTGGCGGAACTTGATGCGGAGGTTAAAAAAGTGCTCGAGATCCTCACTTTGAAGAGCCCTATCGGTATGAGGATGGGTAAACAGGCTTTCTATGCGGCAGCTAATATGCCGCTGAAGGAGGCCCTGAAATACCTGGCGGAGAGGATCAAGGACATCGCCGGCACTGAGGACGCTAAAGAGGGGATTACCGCCTTTATCGAGAAGCGGCCGCCCAAGTTCACGGGAAAATAGCGACCATTCCATCGCAAAAACGTATGCACGCAAAGGAAGGAGAACCGGCATGAGTTCTGAGAATAGCAAGGGAAAGGACAGGATCATTATTGCCAACTGCAGCGGGTTTTTCGGTGACCGGCTTTCCGCCGCCGCGGAGATGGTGCGGGGAGGCCCAATCGATGTCCTGACCGGGGATTACCTGGCAGAGCTCACCATGGCTCTGCTCTTTCGGCTGAAAATGAAGAACCCCGAGGCGGGATATACTCCCACCTTCCTCAAACAGATGGAAGAGATTATGGGAGAATGCCTCGATAAAAAGATCAAGGTTGTATCGAACGCCGGCGGATTGAATCCCCGCGGGCTGGCAGTGGAGCTCCGCAAGATAGCGGAGAAGCTGGGTCTCCATCCAAAGATCGCCTGCATTGAGGGCGATGATCTCATGGCGCGGATTGGTGAACTTCAGCAGGCAGGTGAGCCCCTCGTTCACCTTGATAAAGGTACCTCACTCAAAGACGGGGGCCTGGTCCCCATCACCGCGAATGCCTATCTCGGAGGCTGGGGTATCGCCGAGGCCCTTGAAAGAGGCGCAGATATCGTGGTCAGCGGCCGCGTAGCCGACGCTTCGCTGGTTATGGGGCCTGCGGCCTGGTGGTTCGGCTGGAAGCGCGATGACTGGGATAAGCTGGCCGGCTCTGCGGTGGCAGGTCACATCGTTGAGTGCGCAGCCCAGGCTACCGGCGGGAATTATTCCTTCATCGACGAGGTTCCCTCATTTCTAAAAGTTGGGTATCCCATAGCCGAAATATTTAAGGATGGTTCATCGGTCATTACCAAACATCCGGGCACGGGTGGTCTCGTCTCCGTAGATACTGTAAAGGCGCAACTCCTGTATGAGATCAAGGAACCTAGCTACCTGACCCCCGATGTTTCCGCCCGCTTCGATACCATTATAATCTCTCAGGAGGCGCCCGACCGCGTAAAGATATCCGGCGTACTGGGATCACCACCCCCGGATACCACCAAGGTTTGCATCAATTGTCTGGGCGGTTACAGGAATTCCTCGACCGTTGTACTGACCGGTCTCGACATCGAAAAAAAGGCTAAAATAGTCGAGGATGCGGTCTTCGACGGCCTGGGAGGAAGAGGGCAGTATGCCCTCGAAGAAGTTCAGCTTGTCCGGTCCAATAAAGACGATCCCGAGATAAATGAAGAGGCCTTTGCCTATCTCCGGATATCCGTCATGGACCGCGACCAGAAGAAGGTTGACAGGTTTTCTGCGGCAATAATCGAGCTCGCGCTGGCAAATGTCCCCGGTTTCACCTTAACGGCCCCCCCTGCAAAAGGTACGATGGCGATCATCCACTGGCCGGCGCTCATTCCACAGAGCCAGGTCACCCAGAAAATTATGATCAACGGCGACGAATTTTCTGTCGGTTTTACTCCGTCCGGGGCAGCGGCGAAGCCTCTTCCAGTGCAGAAAGAAGCGGTAGCTCCTGTGCCGACGGGTAAGAAGGTGAAGATACCCTTCGGCCGCATCTACGCGACGCGCTCCGGCGATAAAGGGGGCAACGCAAACCTGGGAGTCTGGGGAAAGACGCCTGAAGCATATGCCTTTCTCAAGGATTTCCTCACAGTTAGTAAACTGAAAGAGCTGCTCAAGGATATGAGCGGATATGAGATAGAACGTTATGAGTTTCCCAATCTTCTCGCAGTCAACTTCTATATCAGGGGCGTCCTGGGCGAGGGCGTGGCCGCTTCGCTGAGAAGCGATCCCCAGGCCAAGACCCTGGGAGAGTACCTGCGCGCCAGGGTTATCGAGGCGCCGCAGTCTATTGTTCCATAATTGTTTGCACTCATCGCGGATAAAATATTGCCGGAGGGCAAGAAGCCGCCCGGCAGGAAAGGAGGTTGTTAGATGACAGTATACGATGAGAGGCCATGGGTTAAATGGTACGATGCTGGGTTAAGTGCGGACATCAAAGCCGTGGAGGAGACGTATGTGGATTTGCTGGAGAGGGGCCTGAAATTCCGGCCGGAGTTGGCGGCCTTCCATTTCCTTGGGATTACGATGACCTACAAAGAGCTGGACCGGCTCTCCATGAGGTTCGCATCGTATCTTCGCAAGCAGGGATGTAACCCGGGCGACGTGGTGGGTATCGACCTTCCCAACATTCCCCAGTATTTGATCGCTCTTGCAGGCGCGCTGCGTGCTGGATGCGTCGTAACGGGTGTCTCTCCGCTGCTTACACACAAAGAGATGGCCTACCAGTTGAATGATGCGGGCGCCGGCGTACTGGTAACACTGGATGCGATATACGAAAACCGTGTGCAAAAGATAAAAGGCGATATTCCACGGGTTTCCTGTATTATCACAACCAACATAGCGGACTTTTTACCGCCGTTGAAGCGAACGCTAGGTAAACTCCTCAAGAAGGTCCCCTCCGGCAAGGTTGAGCCCATCGAGGGGAAGCAGGTTATTTCATTCAAGGATATCCTTTCAATGAGCCTGCCTGATATTGCGAGGCCGGCGGTCAAGCTCGATGATACCTGTCTCATCCAGTATACAGGCGGTACTACAGGCACTCCCAAGGGCGCAGTGCTGACCCACCGTAATATGGTCTCCAATTTCGCTCAGGGACGGCAGTGGCTCGATCTTACGATGGCCGGCGGCACCGTCTGCTCCGGCTTCCCCTTCTTCCACATGGCGGGCCTCTATTTCGGAATGATCTCCATGTCGCTGGCCTTTACGCAGTGCCTGATCCCGGACCCCCGCAACACCAAGAACATATGTAAGGAGATATCCGAACATCCTCCTATGATGATGCTCATGGTGCCTTCCCTCTACCAGATGCTGATGGCCGACCCTGCCTTTTCCAAGATCGATTACTCCGCCTGCAAGGCCTGCATCTCAGGCGCATCGCCCTTTTCCAAAGAGGCAATTAACGCCCTTGAGGATATCGTGGGCAAGGGTAAAGTGGTCGAGCTATACGGGATGACCGAAGCCAGCCCGATTATAACCATGAACCCGTTCAAGGGAAAGAAGAAGATACTCTCGGTAGGGGTACCTCTTCAGAGTACCCGCGTCAAGCTGGTCGACATAGAAACCGGTAAACGAGAGCTCCCGGTCGGTGAGGAAGGAGAGATTATCGTTCATGGCCCCCAGGTTATGAAGGGATATCACAACAAGCCGGAAGAGACGGCCAATACCCTGCGCGAATTAAACGGTGAAAAATGGCTCTATACCGGCGACGTGGCGCGTATGGACGAGGACGGATACTTCTACATCGCCGACAGGACGAAGGATATGCTCATCGTGGGTGGGTACAAGGTGTTCTCCCGCGAGGTTGAGGAGGTGCTCTGCGAGCACAAGGCGGTTGATTTCTGCGCGATCATAGGGATGCCCAACCCTGAGCGTCCCGACAGCCAGATCGTGAAAGCGGTCATCCAGCTTACCAAAGAGGCTAAAGAAAGAAATCCCGAAGAGATCAAGAAGGAGATACTGGAGCATTGCAGGGAGAGTCTTGCGCCCTACAAGATACCCAAGGTGATTGTATTAACGGATGCAATACCGCTGACTGCAGTGGGCAAGGTGGATAAAAAGGCGCTAAGAGTAGCATAGCTTACCAAATCCGATCGAGAAAAGGAGCATGAGGGATGTATTTCAATGAGACACATGAGGCTTTCAGGGCGTCGGTAAAGAAGTTTGTAGATAAGGAGATCAATCCCCACATGGATGAGTGGGAGGAGAAAACAGCCCCCCTTCACGATCTTTTCAAGAAGATGGGCGACCTGGGATTCCTGGGTGTCCGCTACGACCCGAAATATGGGGGAGGTGGACTGGATTACTGGTTTGAGACGGTCCTGCTTGAAGAGATAGGACATATCCACGGCATGGGGGTCTCTACGGCCATCGCCGTACAGACGAATATGGCCACCCCGGCTATTGCGTCCTTCGGCAGCGAGTACCTCAAGCAAACATATCTTAAGCCGGCCATTGCCGGAGATATGGTCTGTGCTATTGCCGTGACCGAGCCGGATGCAGGCTCCGATGTCTTCGCCATCAAGACCAAGGCTATTAAAAAAGACGGTTACTATCTGCTTAACGGTTCCAAGACCTATATCACCAACGGGGTTCAGGCGGATTTCCTTACACTGCTTGCCAGGACCGATGAGGCAGAAGGGTATCATTCCTTCGGGCTTTTCGTCGTTCCCACTGATCTTAAAGGGTTTCAGGTGAGCAAGAAGCTGGACAAGGTTGGCCTAAAGAGCAGCGATACGGCAGAGCTGTTTTTCGACGAGGTCAGGGTGCCGGTGGAAAACCTGATCGGCGATGACAGGGAAGGTTTCATCATCCAGATGAAGCAGTTCCAGCATGAGAGGTTCGCCGTGCTGCCCGGGACATGTACGGCTGTGCAGGATATGATCGCCATGACGGTGGATTATCTCCGCCAGCGCATCGTGTTCGGCAGACCTCTGATAACGAAGCAAGTCCTCAGACACCGGCTATCAGAGTGGATTACCAGGAATGAAGCGTTGAGACAGCTCACCTACCATATCGTCAGGATGAAGGAGGAAGGCCTGGATGTGACCAAGGAAATATCAATGGGGAAGCTGCTGGCGGGTCAGCTCATCTCTGAAGTCGCCAGTGGATGTCTCCAGATGCACGGCGGCATAGGATTCATGAATGAGATGCTCATCTCACGCTATTTTCGGGATTCACGCATCATGTCCATCGGAGCCGGAGCCGATGAGGTAATGCTGGAGATCATTTCACGGATTGAGGGTTTTTAACGTTTCCTGCCGGGTTGAGAACTGCTACAATGATTCTTTGTAATATTCGCCGGCATCAATGCCCTGGCAGTGGAGCCATGCATGGCTAAATCGAAAGATGGCAATAGCCCGCTTTCACGCAGCGCATTGCGACGGCTGCGAGAAAAAGAACAGAGGTATAACGCTATTCTCGAGGCGGCAAAGTTCCTCTTTGCCGAGCAGGGTTACCATCAGACCAGCATCGAGGAAATAGCCGATGCGGCCGAGGTTTCCACCGGCGCCGTATATATCTATTTCAAGAACAAAGAAGATTTACTTATCAAGCTGATGCAGGAGATAGGTCATCAACTGCGGCAATTGCTGGGAGATGAGTTTAGAAAAAGCGGTTATTCCCTGGACAGTTTCAAGAACATTTCATTTGCCTTTTTGAAAGATTTCTGCGGAAACCATCCCGAGTGGCTGGCGATCTTTTTCAGGGAATCTGTCGGGCAGAGCACCGAGGTTGAAGAGCAGCGTAGGCAGGTATTCACAAAAGTTATGCAGGATATTAAGGCGGCTTTTGTTCAGATAAGCAAGGAACAGGGAATCGCTCTGGTTGATGACTCCAAGCCCGAGTTGATAGGTGTATGCATAGTAGGGGTGTTTGAAAGGATCGCCTTCCATTACTTCCTGTGGCAGGACCAACCCGAGGACATCGACGCACTGGCACAGAAATCCATTTCGTACATGCTTGGGGGCATCGACAGACTGCTTAAAGAGTAAGCATATTTTACATAAATATATCAGGAGGAGTAATTTGAAAACAAGAATCACGGAGATGCTGGGGATCCGGTACCCGATCTTTTTATCGGGAATGAGCTGGATCAGTACTGCCGAGATGGTGGCTGCGGTTTCCAATGCGGGAGGTATGGGCATCCTGGCCACGGGCCCCCTGGATAAGGATGCGGTGCGTGAAGCCGTCAGAAAGATACGCAAGCTTACGGATAAGCCCTTCGGCGCCAACTCGGCCCTGATGTTCCCGGGCGCCATGGAATCCGCCAGGGTACTCCTGGAGGAGCAGGTGCCGGTGATCAATTTCGCCCTGGGCAAAGGAGATTGGCTGGTCAAAGAAGCGCATAAATACGGGGGCAAGGTCATGGCTACCGTGGTGAGTGTGCGTCATGCCAGGCGCGCCGAGGAGTATGGATGCGATGCCGTCATCGCCACCGGCAACGAGGCCGCAGCCCATGGCGAATTCGTCACCACTTTCTGCCTTGTTCCCAGCCTGGTTAACGTTCTCTCCATACCGGTCGTCGCCGCCGGTGGTATTGCGGACGGCAGGGGATTAGCAGCAGCGCTGGCGCTGGGTGCGGAAGGCGTCGCTATGGGAACCAGGTTTATGACCACCAAGGAAAGCCCGCTTCACCAGAACTACAAAGACCTGTCCCTCACCAAGGAGGTCACTGATACGCTGTATTCAAAGCGATTCGACGGATTGTATTGCCGAGTGCTCAAGACCGATACTGCCAAGCGCGTAGAGAAGAAGGGCCTGGACCTTCCCGCTGCATTGGTCAACGGCCAGGACATCGCCAAGATGCTTAACCTGCCGTTTTATAAGCTTTTCATAGGCGTGGCGCTATCCGGATGGAAGAACTCCAGACAGCTTGCCTACCTGGCGAACGCCTACAAGAACTTCCAGCTCGCTACGGAAGAGGGTGATCTCAAGAAGGGCGTCCTGCCTGTAGGTCAGTGCACCGGCCTGATCAAGGATGAGCCTACAGTTAAAGAAGTGATTGAGAGAATGGTGCACGAGGCCGGGGAGGTTGAGAAGAAGTTGGCCGGCATTTTCAATTGAATAATCAATCAAACTCAGATACAATATGTTAATTTTCAACATAAGGAGGTAGCACCATGTCCAAAAGGGTCGGCATTGTTGGTGCGGCAGTAACGCCCTTCAAAGCCAAATGGAACGAAAAGACATATTATGAACTTGCGCAAATGGCCACCAGAGAGGTGACCAAGGATGCCAGGATCCCGATTAAGGATGTAGATGCCGTATTTTACGCAATCTATAATGATATTTTTGAAAGGACAGCCATCCCCGAACATCCACTGCAGGGTTTGATCGGCATGCAGGACAAATTCGGCATGCGCGTCAGCACCGGAGGCGCCACCGGCGCTTATACCATATCTGCTGCGCATGCCTATCTGGCCGCCGGCAGGTTCAAGACCGCCCTGGTGCTGGGCGTTGAGAAGGCCACTGACTGCTTCGATTTTCTCTCCATGTCCGCCACGCCCGAGGTGATCAAGACCATCGGCTGGTCGGGCGACAGCTTCTTCGAGCAGCAGCTGGGTTGGACGGCGGCCGACAGCTATGCCGAGGTGGTGCTGGCCTACATGGATGAGCATCCCAAGGACCTTAAACCCCGCGTAACGGCCAAGATATCGTCCTTGCTCAGCCAGTATGTTAAAACCAACAAATACGCACAGAGGCAGCATGACCAGGTGACGCCTGAAGAGGTTATGAATTCACGCCTGGTGGTCTATCCTTTCAAAGAGCTTGAGATTTGTGTATATACCGAGGGCGCTGCCGCCCTGATTTTAGCTGAAGAGGATACAGCCAAGGCGATCTCGAAAAATACGGGCAAGCCGGTTATCTGGATCACCGGCCTGGGAGAAGCCAACGAGCACTCCTTCGCCGGCAAAAAGCAGAAGGTCATGCCCCGTATTATGTCGGATTACCTCGCTTCGCACCGCGCTTATAAAATGGCTGGTATCAAGAATCCCCTCAAGGCCATCGACATAGTTGAGCTGCACGACGCCTTCGTGCACCAGCTCGAGATCACCATGTCCGAGTTCGACCTGGTTCCGCGCGGCAATGCCGATGCGCTTATCGACGACGGCCTGATGCTTCCCGGTGGCGAGTATCTGGTCAACCCTTGCGGCGGCCTGATCTACTGCGGCCATGCCGTGGGCGCCAGCAATGTCATGTCCGCATGGTCGGCGCGCAACGAGCTGATCAAGCGCAAGAAGAAGACCGCGCTCGTGCACGGGACGGGCAGCACAATCGCTCAATACACCGCTGTCTGCATCCTGGAACATGATTAAGCGAGGAAGGAGATAGTTAAAATGGCTAAGATCAAAGAGAAAGTTATAGCTCCGGAATATATACCCGACAAGGGCTCGCACGTATTGACCATCGACAAGCAAAAGTATTTAATCGTCAATGACGCCATGTACACCTTCTATCAGAGGAGCAAGGGCGAATTTTCGCCTTTCTTCCTGGGCATAAGGGATGACAAGAAAATACTGGGCTGCAAATGCGTCAAGTGCGGCCTGGTGAGGTGCCCGCCTTTCCTGACACACTGCCCCGATTGCGATTTCGCTCCCACCAAGATCGTTGAGGTCGGTCAGGTAGGCAAGATGCTCAGCACTCCACCCATCACCTATTTCGCCAACTCGCTGTTCCTCAAGATGGCGCCCTACGGCAGGGGACGCGTGGTACTGCAGGGCGCAGATACCGCGCTCAGCGTGAATGTTTATACTACCACCGGCATCCTTGCCCCCGGTATCATCAAGAAGGGAACCGAGGTTAAGGTCGTTTTCAGAGACGAGCGCAACGGCGAGATCAGCGATATCTTCTGCGTGCCCACTAAAGAACTGACCAGGGCCCAGGTCGCAAAGAAGGGCCTGCTGTCTTCCCAGATCAACTGGGAGGGCGCGGTTGAACCGGCCTTGAAGAAGCCCTCTGCTGCGGACAAAGCCGCCTATGCTAAAGCGTTTAAAGAGATCAAGTCCATCATCAAGCTGATGAACCAGACCGAGCGCGCCCGCAAGGACATCGCCGGATGGAAGCGTGATATCAAGGTCAAAACCACCGGCGGTGAGTTCGCCATAGTCATCAACAACGGCGATATCAGGGTGGAAGAGAAGAAGCTGACCAAACCTGATTTCGTTGTAGTGGCCAAAGATCCCAAGGTGCTGGCGGACGGCCTGGCCTACCGCGGCGCCATTACGGACTCCGTCATCATGAAGAGGCTGTGGATCAGCAAGAACATGGAGTTTACCACTATCTTCAAGCTAGACCGCATGGCACGTTCGGTAGCACGTTCCAGGAAATAGTCACTTCCGGTTCATTTTTTAGCGATAAGTAAAAACCAGGGGGAATTCCCCCTGGTTTTTTATCGGCATAAGAATCACTACTTTTTTAATATAGTGACGGCAGCGACATGGTTCCAACCAAAGACCTGGCATAGTCCGACTTTAGGATCTCTTGATATCTGCCTTGCTTCGGCCTCACCCCTCATCTGCCATACTATCTCGCATACCTGGCCCAAGCCGGAGGCGCCGGGTGGCTCACCTTTGCATTGTATTCCACCGCTGGGATTGACGGGCAATCTGCCTGTAATATCCCAAACGCCTTCCCTCAGCAGCCGGTATGCTTCGCCCGGTTTGCAGAGACCGAGTTGCTCGATGTGGACCAGTTCGTGCGCAGATTCGGTGTCCTGTACCTCGCACACATCGATGTCCTTTGGGCCGAGGCCTGCCATCTCGTATGCTTTTTTCGCGGCAAGCTCCGTCACCGAGATGCCCTTTTTATTTAGGTTTACACTATATGTATTGCTGGGCTCCACCACGGATGGAGGGTATTGCGCTGTCTGCATAGCAGTTGCGGCGATCGTTATAGGCTTACGTATATTGAATTTTCTGGCGGCTTTCTTGCTGCAGACGATGGCTGCGGCGGCGCCGTCATCCGGCGTGCAGAAATTATACAGATGCAGTGGATAGGCCACCATCGGGGATTTGAGCACATCCTCTATGGTTATTGTGTTCCTGAAGAGCGCGTAGGGGTTGTTCGCCCCGTTTTTGTGGGCCTTGACCGCCACCCTGGCAAAATCCTGCTCCGTGGCGCCATAGTCGTGCATGTATTTCTGAGCCACGGTAGCAAAGGCAGCAGGGCTGGCCTTCATGCCCAGTACATTCTGCCAGGGATCACCCAGTTCATCGAACATCCCCTTAAATTTATCGAACCCGTAAACGAGCACTACTTCGCAGGAGCCGCTGCTGATGGCGTCCCTGGCCAGTTGTAACATTGCGCCGCCCGTTGCACACATGGCATTGATCTGATAGATGGGCACACCGGTCATACCGACCTTCATCATCAGGTCTATACCGGTACCCGCTTTTTTGAAGGCGACCTTGCCTGCGAGCACGGACTCGATGTCACGGTAATTGATATTGGCATCTTTCAGTGCCTTCAATATAGCTTCAATAGCGATATCGTCAGGGTCCTTGTCAGGATACCTTCCGAACGGGTGCATTCCAACCCCGGCAATTACCACGTCATTCATATTCCCTCCTTCGATCCCCGAGTATTTAGCGGATGAGAAATCCTCATGTCAATTTATCCCCGCCGGCTTGAATTTGTATATCATTAAGTCGTTGCCGTCCTTATCCTGGCTGAATTTTTCAAAGACCAGCTCCATATCCATACCGATGCTGAGCTTGCCGGGGTCGTTTTCAGTGAGCAGGGAATAAAGCACCGTGCCGCCGGGCATCTCGATCCATCCCAGGCCATAGGGCACGAAAGGATCAGGGGCCTTATAAGGAGGAGGAGCGGGGTAAAACATTACGGAAAAGGCGTAAAGCTTCCCCCTGTTGCCAAGCAATACCTCTTCCATATCATGTCCCTGGCAGTTCTCACATATATCCCGCCTGATAAAGAATTGCTCTCCACAATCTCTGCACTTGCTGCCTATCAAATTTCCAGTGTCACCATCTGATTGCGGGAGCTTCATCATGCCCTCCCTGAAAGGGACTCTTTTCACAGCGCTTTTGCCCATCGATTTACCTCCGTTAACGTTTGATCTGCCGGAAAAGGCTGCAGAGCCGGTACTATTTTTTCTGCTTGCTCCGGCTTGTTGACATAATGCCAGCAAGTATGAAATCGGCCATATGTGCTGCTATCTCTTTAGGCGTCATAGGTCCGGAAGGGGAGTACCATACCCATGTATAATTCGAGGCTCCGACTATGGTATAGACGAGCATTTTTACATCTACAGGCTTAAATATGCCCCTTTTAACCCCTTCACAAACGATGCGACGAAGCATTTCCTCGTAGGTGTCTCTTAGCCTGACTATTTCTTTTCTATGCCTGCTTATGACCAGCCAGTCCTGTTGCGGCAGCATGGGCCCGATGCCTGTGACCACCACCTGTGAAACATGGTTTTCAATCGCCCGTCTGAACTTAGAATCTGGGCTGTCATTATCGCTGACTATCTTGTCGAGGCTCTCGATCACAATTTTATATGCGATGCGGTGCAGGTCGAAGATGAGCTCCTTTTTACTGGTCCAGTGGTGATAGATGCTGACCTTGCTGATGTGCAGCCGCTCCGCGATCTGGTCCAGCGTCACATTGGCATATCCGCGCTCGCGAATCAGTTCGGAAGCAGTCTCCAGTATCTTCCTTTTGAACTCGCGGCGTTTTTTTAACCTTAATTTGTATGATTTATCGGCGTCCACAGGTCAATCCTTTCATAAATGCCTATATTTATACCTTGTAGTTTTACTGAGCAGTCTATTCCAGCCGACAGATTCCAGATTTTAGGTTAAACCATCGATTTTGTCAAAATATGTCGGACATCCCCGCCTTGCTAAAAGGGGCTTTGACATACTTGTTTAAGGTGTGGTATAAACTCTGGCGGGAAGTGTACTGTATAGTTTTACCAAGCGGTATTTTTAGCTGTCTTCAATATTTGATCTGCCCTATATAAATCACCGGGTTGCGCCCGGGTATAAACAGGAGGCCTGACCGTGGACTTTCAATTTTCAGAGCAGCAGGAGATGTTGAGGGCTACCGTGAGGGAATTTGTGGAGAGGGAGTGTCCCAAGAGTCTGGTGCGCAAGTGGGACGAGGAGCACTCGTTTCCCCCGCAGGTATTCGAGAAGCTTAAAAGCCTGGGCGTCATGGGTATTATCACGCCCGCGGAGTATGGGGGCACGGGTGGCAGCATCCTTGACTACACCATAGTCTGCGAGGAGCTGTCACGCTCCGGTTTCTGGGGCCTGGCTTCTTATTTCAACGCAGTGATCATGTACGGGGCCGATATGATATATCACTGTGGCAACGAGGAACAAAAGCGATATTTTTTGCCCAGGCTCTGCCGGGGAGAGTTGCTGTTTGCCTACGGGATCACGGAACCGGACTCGGGCTCGGATGCCGCGGCCGCCAGGACTTCGGCCGTCGAGCAGGGCGATCACTATGTATTGAACGGGACAAAGATGTTCATCACGCTGGCCGACAAGGCCGACTACACCATCACGCTGGCCAGGACTAACAAGGATGTGTCCAAGCACAAAGGATTATCCCTCTTTATCGTGGATACTAAAAGCGATGGTTACAGCGCCAGGCCGCTTAAAAAGATGGGAGGTTTCACCGACACCACCTGCGAGGTTGTCTTCGATAACGTAAAGGTCCCCAAGGCTAACGTCCTGGGCGGACCCGAGGCGGTCAACCGCGGGTGGCAACTGCTCATCAGCACGCTGGAAACCGAGCACCTGGAGGTGGCCGCCAATTCGCTGGGATATGCGCAGGCCGCGTTCGATGACTCCCTGCAGTATGCCAAGGAGAGGAACGCCTTCGACCAGCCCATCGGCAAGTTCCAGGCCATCAGCCACATGCTGGCCGAGATGGCTGTTGATTTACACCTTGCGCGCCTGTGCGTTTACCATCTGGCATGGCTGCGCGATGCCGATAAACCCTGCTACAGGGAGTCATGTATGGCCAAGCTGGTGGCAACGGAGTGCTGGACCAATATGGCGCACAGGGCCATGCAGATATTCGGAGGATACAGCCTGATGTATGAATACGACGCGCAAAGGTACCTGCGCGATTCTTATATCCTGCTCATCGGGGGTGGAACCAGGCAGATACAGAAAAATATGATTGCCAAGTCGCTTGGCCTGTAATTAACGTTAAGGAGAGAATGATGGCACTGAGAACCGCCGAACAATTTAAAGAGAGCCTGCGCGACGGCAGGGAAGTCTACATGTATGGGGAGAAGGTGAAGGACGTTACCACCCACCCGGCGCTCAAGGTATGCGTCGATACCATGGCGCTGGATTATGAATGCGCCGAACTTCCCCAGTTCAAGGACCTTGCCAATGTCTTCGACCCCGAGCTCAAACAGGAGGTCAGCAGGTACTACCATATCCCGCAGAATGGAGAGGACCTGGTCAAGGCCACCGAGCTCATCATAGCCACCTCCACCTATGCAGACGGCTATATCCCGCTGGCCAAGGACATCGGCGCCGATGCCATCAACGCCATACAGATATTCGCCAATTTGACTGGCAACCGGGAATATATCGACCGGGTACATAACTTCCGGCAGTATCTCATGAAAAACGACGTTGCCATCGTCTCCGCGGTCACCGATGCCAAGGGTGACAGGTTGATGCGCCCGTCCGACCCCAAGCAGGTGCACCCCGATTTCTACCCGAGGGTGGTGGAGAAAAATGGCAAGGGTATCGTAGTAAGAGGCGCCAAGATGCATATAACCGGTTCCGCCTACTCAAACGAGATCTTTGTAATACCCGGCAGGGCCATGACAGAGGCCGATAAGGACTACGCTGTGGCCTTCGCGGTGCCCTGCAACGCCAGGGGTTTGAAGCAGATCTGCCGCCCAATCAAGGCAGGCATCGGCTCAATGGAGTTCCCGGTGGACCGCCCCTGGCGCATGCATACCGACCAACTAATAATCTTTGATGATGTCTTCGTGCCCTGGGAGCGTGTTTTCATGTGCGGCGAATGGAAGCAGGCATTTCTCATTGCTCACAATTTCGGCCTGCTGCACAGGCGGACGGGCTGTGCCTACCGCATACCTATCTCGGAGATATTCGTGGGAATGGCGTATGCCATCGCCGAGTACAACGGTGTAGAGAATGTCCCGCATATCAGAGAGAAGCTCACTGAGGCGGCCATGTACCTGCAAACGCTCAAATCACTGACCCGCGCAGCCTGTCTGGACTTTGTCATGCACGGGGGCATGCCTGTTCCCAATCCCGTGACCACCAATATCGCCAAGTATCATTTCGCGGATAAATATCATGGCTTGGCCAAGCTGATACAGGACATAGCAGGTGGGGCACTGATAACCAAGCCCACCTACCTGGACTGGCAGAATCCCGAGATACAGCCCTATATGGAGAAATACCTGAGCGGCAAGTCGGGCACTTCTGCAGAGGCCCGGCTGCGCATGTTCGACCTGATACGCAGGCAGCTCGCCTCGGAGTTCGAGGTAATGGTGCTGCACGGCGAAGGGTCTCTCATGTCTCAGAGGATGATGATACTGGCCGAGGCCCGGGAGGAGCTCAGACGCTGCAAGAAGATAGCCGACGAAATGGCCGGAATACAGTAGAAATGGAAGTAGGGGCGTATCTTCAGGTGCGCCCGTAGTAGACGCAAGAGCGGACGGGCCGGAAGGCCCATCCCTACAATTGAATAAACTCACGGGAGGTAAATAAATGGATGCTTCATACCTGTCCTTAGAGGGCAAAGTGGCGCTGATCACGGGTGGCAGCCGCGGTATCGGCAGGTCCATCGCGCTGCAGTTCGCCGACGCGGGCGCCGATGTTATCGTCAGCAGCCGCAAGCTGCCGGATCTGGAGAAAGTTGCCGAGGAGATTAAAAAGAAGGGACGGCGTAGTCTGGCCGTGAGCGCACACAATGCCAAGATGGAGGACCTCAAGAACCTCATGGCAAAGGTCAAGGATGAGTTCGGCCGCCTGGATATCCTGGTCAATAACGCGGTCGCCAATCCCGTTATGGCCGATGTGCTCCACATGGAGGAGGCGCCCTTCGACCTGATCATGAACGCCAATATCAAGGGCTACTACTTCCTCGGTCAGGCGGCCGCCAGGATGATGGTGGAACAGGGCAGCGGAGGTACGATCGTCAATATCGCTTCGGTGGGTGGCATCTACGTCACCCCCGGGCTGGGCCCCTACTGCATCAGCAAGGCGGCTATCATTATGATGACAAGGTGCCTGGCCGTTGAGCTCGGGAACCACAAAATCCGTGTGAACTGCATCGCCCCCGGCATCGTGCAGACCAAGTTCAGCGAAGCGTTGTGGAGCAACGAAAAGCTGATGGCCGACTATTTGAAGCAGATGCCCCTGGGGAAAATCGGCCAGCCCGAGGAGATATCCCGGACGGCGCTTTACCTGGCGTCGGAGGCCTCCAGCTTTATGACCGGATCCACACTTATCATCGACGGCGGCGCCAACCTGTAGCAGAATCCTCGTCAGTCAATGAATATATTTATAGGAGGTTAGTTTACAATGGTCGCGAAAAACTTCGATGTTGTCGTAGTTGGATCGGGGGTGGGAGGACTGGCTACCGCTGCCATCCTCGCGTCAAAAGAAGGCAAGAAAGTCCTGGTGCTGGAGAAGGAGTCCTTCTACGGAGGACGTATCCTCAGCTTTTACGGCAAAGAAAACAAACTGTGGATAATGAACAAGGAGTATTCCTATAAGGACCTGCAAAGGGCGCTGGCGAGCACGGGCACCTGGATCACACATGATACGCCATCCTTCGAGTCGGTGGTAAAACAGGGCTTGTTCAACCATTGTATCAACGATGGTGGCCATGGGTTGTTCTGGGGCGACCGCGGGCGCATCACCTATCTGTGCAAATTCCTGGGCAAGCCTATTTATATGAAGACCAACAAGGGGTTTGTCGTTATCGACAATAAAGACCAGACCAAGTGGTACCAGGTCGAGCACGGTAAACCCTACGAGTGGATGAGCGACGGTGGCAAGTCGGCTAGGAAGCTGCTGCGCGAGATGGCCATGCTGACATTTGACCAGATCGAGCAGATGAAGGGCTCCCTGGGAGATTTCCTCAGGGAAAGGGATTGCAGCGAGGAGAACTGGCTGTTCATCCGTAACCTTGCCGGTTCTCAAACGGCTATGGCCAATCCGGATGACATGCACCTTCGCGACTACCTGAAGTATCAGTCCATCGCCAAGGACATCCAGATGGACCTGGTCACGGGTTCTGTGGGACAGATCGATGCCGGCATCGGCACGCTCGACATCGCCGTGCAGCTCGGCAACGTGATCCGGGCTGCCGGGGGCGAGATATGGACCGACTCGCCTGTGCAGGAAGTCGTGATAGAGAATAAGAAGGTAAAAGGTGTAAAAGTCAGGACTAAAAACGGTACAGAGACCATCGATGCAGGACTGGTTGTCTGCAACATTCCTCCCAAACAGGCACTCAGTGTGATACCGGATGGCAGTTTTCCCGCAGATTTCGTGCAGGAAGTGAAGGAGAAATACTATGTGCCCGGCCTGCTGACCGGCTTCTTCTACTCCAAACGCGATTTTGCCCGCGAGAAGGGAATCGATCCCAGGAGCTTTATTTTCCTATCGGGCGTCACCAAAAAGAAAGGACTTGAGGGTCTCGACTTCGTCATGGCCTCCTTCACCTGGTGGGTCAACCACGCGCCGATAGGATTGAACAGCCTCCTCTTCTCCATCCCGCTGATGGACTATGAGATGCGCGACAAGGCCAAGGTCAGCGCCTGCATTGCCGAGGCCGAACGTTTCATGACGGATAACTTCCCCGGTTGGGAGAAGGACGTTATATTCCGTATCTGGACCGCCGGCTCTGAGGCCTACGGCCACTGGCGTCCCATCGGACAGGACCGTCCTGATAACCAGTGTCCCTGGGTTGAAGGACTGTATTTCGTGGGCGACCAGTACGGTAAAAAGGAGTGGGGTGGAGGTGTCGATGGGGCAGCGCTGTCAGGCGCACTCTGCGCGGACGCCATCACCGGGAAGGACTACGAGAAGCAGATATTCCCATCCTATCATCGATCTTCATGGTAGTAGTAGCCGAATAAAAAGGGATGGGCCTGCAGGCCCATCCCTCATCTTAATTCTGACAGGCTTCAAGCATTGACGGCTGCGTGTGCTTGGTAGAGCTTGATCGAATCGGTGGCGCATTGAACGGCGCACACGCCGCATCCGAAACATTTTTCAGGATTGACCGTAGCCTTCATCTTCTTGTGACCTGCCACTTTTATCATCTCAATTGCGCCGAAAGGACACTGCTCCACACAGTCCTGGCATCCGCTGCAGGACTCCACGTCAACCCTGGCCTCGAAACGGCTTCTGGCTATGCCTTTTTCCACCCCGCCATAGGTGAGCCACGGCATCATGAAGATGCAGCAATCGGGACAGCAGTTACAGATAAAATGGCCCATTTCAGGGGTATTGGTCATGCTGTGCACTAGGCCCCCCTCCGACGCGGTGCGCAGTATCTTTTTGGCTTCGTCTTTGCTCACTTCGCGGCCTGAGCCACGCTTGATGGTGTAATCCGCGCCTTTATTTAGCTGCAGGCATACTTCTATCGGCCTGTCGCATTTCTGCGCCATGCGCCGGCATGGGCAATTGACCACTGCAACCCTGGTGGTCCTGTCGATAATGCCCTCGATGTCTTCATCCGGCAGAAGCTTGCCGGGTTCGGCAACGGCCGCACGTGCCGGTATCACCCTGGAGACAGGCGTGGCGAAATCTTTAACCCATTTAGCGACGTCTTTATACAGCTCGTTCTCCGAGAAATCCCACCAGGCGTCCAGCAGGTCCCTGCCCCAAATCTGGTCCGACCTCATGTCGCTGCCGGTGGCATCGTGCAGCTGGAAGATATCGCGCGCCGGTCGGTAACCCCTGGATGACTCAAAAATAACGCCCTTCCTGAATAGTCCATACAGCATTTTGTTTATGTCATCAGCGGTCTTATCAGTCTTGCTGGCAAGCTCCTCCGCCGTGGCAGGCAGCATATTGGCTATTGCGACCTCATCCCGATTCATCAGTACCTGCAGCACCTTTCTGAACCTCTCCGATCCCTGGTAGGCGTATTTGCCGGCAAATTCGGTATAAGGGTCGCTCATCATAACCTCCTCTCTTTATCAACCGTGTAAGTGATGTTTGCGCAGGTTATATTGTTCTGATAACCGCCACCACCCTGCCCTGTATATCCACATTGGACGGATCGGTATATATAGGCTCCATTTGCGTATTGGCCGGCTGCAGCCTTACGCGATCTTCCTCCCTGTAATAACGCTTGAGGGTAACCTCCTCCTCCTTCTTCAGCCATGCTGCCACCATATCCCCATTCTCAACGTTCTTGCCAGGCTCCATCAAAACGATATCGCCGTCGTCGATGAGGGCATCGATCATAGAGGTTCCTTTCACCCTCAAGGCAAAAACCTCTTTCTCCCGCGTGATCTCAGCGGACAGCTCCAGGGTATCCACCGCCTCTTGTTGCCAGGTATCTGAGCTCATCACTGGAACGGGATTGCCGGCGGCGATAATGCCCAGGACGGGGACGCGGATGGTGCTCCTGCGGTCGGGAAGCTGGATGCTCCTGAAAACGTGGGAGTCCCTCTCGATCTGGTGCTCGCTTTCCAGCAATTTGAGGTGATACTGGACGACGGCCGTGGAGCTCAGGCCGCAGCCTTTCTGAATATCGCGCACTGTTGGTGTGTAGCCGTGCTCGTCGTAGAAATTTCGGATGAACTCAATGATCTTTTCACGCTTTTCGCTCGGCCCTGCTTTTCTCATATCTTTAATCCATATTCGTACATTTGTTCTTTTATTCAGTGTATACAATCGGGTCAATAGATGTCAAATGTTATGAAAAAATGTCATGAAAAAGTTGCAGTTTATGATGGAAGAATTCAGCTAAATACGGAATATGATGTGTTTCTTCCATTTGTCCGAGGGAGTGGGGAAGTCCGACCTGTAGTGGGCGCCGCGGCTCTCCTCCCTCAGCAGCGCGGCCTCGGTCATCAGCCTGGCATTGGTGAGCATAGTATTTAATTCGTAGGAGAGGCGGTCGGTGGAAACGGGAAGTATGCGGTCCCAGGCCGACAGGGTGATGGCCGCCCGGTACAGCCCATTGACGTCGCGCACGATGCCCACTTTATCCCATAGCATGGACTGAAAGTTAGCCAGGACCAGCGCCGGAGCGTCCTTGTAAGGCTCCCTCGACGGCAACTGATACGTTTCGGCGGGCCATGGTCTGCCCCCGTTGGCCTGACCTTCCAGCTCCGACCTCTCGATTATGCGCTTGCTAAAAATCAATACCTCCAGAAGGGAGTTGGAGGCCAGTCGGTTGGCGCCGTGCACGCCGGTACAGGCCGTCTCGCCGGCGGCGAAAAGACCCGGTATATTGGTCTCTCCCCAGGTATTTACGCGGACTCCGCCCATCAGATAGTGGGCAGCAGGCGCGACGGGTATGGGCGTCCTGGTGATATCCAGCCCATGGTCGAGGCAGAAGCGGTAGATGCGCGGGAAGCGCGTGGCAAGCTTGGTGGCAGGCAGGTGCGTTACATCCAGGAAAACCCTGTCGCTGCCGGTCTTTCTCATCTCGAACAGGATGCCCCTGGCTACGACGTCGCGCGGCGCCAGGTCTCCGCTGGGTGAGTAATCCGTCATAAAGGCGCGTCCCTCATCGTTCCGGAGCACGCCCCCTTCGCCACGCACAGCCTCGCTGATCAGGAAGGGAGACACGCCAGGCAGCCTCAATGCGGTGGGATGGAACTGGAAGAACTCCATATCGACGATCTCTGCGCCCGCGTTATAAGCCAGGGCGATGCCGTCGCCGGTGGCGGTGTCCCCGTTGGTCGTGTACTTGAACAGTCTGCCTGCGCCCCCGGTTGCCAGTATAATGAATTTGCAGGCGTATTCCTCGATGATGCCGCTGCGGAAATCAATGGTCTTGACGCCGCTTACACGTCCGTTGTTCAGCAGTATCTCGGTAGCAAGGCAGTATTCCAGCACCTTGATGGGAGATATGCGCACTTGCTCGCTGAGCGTGACCTCAATGTACTCGCCGGTGGCGTCGCCGCCGGCATGAAGAATACGTGACCTGGAGTGCGCCGCCTCGCGTGTCAATGCAACCTCTCCCTCCTGTGTATCGAAGGGCACGCCGAAGCCGATCAGGTCGGCTATGCGGTCGGGCGCCTCGTCGGCCAGGATACGCACCGCCTCCTCGTCGCACAGCCCATCCCCCGCCTCTATAGTGTCCTTGAAATGAAGCTCGGCCGAGTCGTTCTGTCCGATGGCGGCTGCTATCCCTCCCTGGGCGTGCCTGGTGTTGCAGTCCTCGATGCCTCCCTTGGTGACGATCAGGACGCTGCCGCTCTCTATAGCCAGCAGCGCGCTGTACAGGCCGGCGATGCCGCTACCTATAACGATGTAATCATAATAGTTCATATCTCTCCGGCAGGCTTGTCCCGATCGTTTTCATTATATCAGTAATCCCGTTAACTATAAGCTTCTCACGGGTGTCGCAACGCCCTGCAGCGCCCAGGGGCTGGCTGTTTGTATCTCCACCTCTACCAGTTGCCCTTTGAGGTCGCGCTCATCTTTGAAAAAGACCAGCCGGTCGCTGCCGGTGCGTCCGTACCATTTCCCAGCCTTCGTGCCTTCGACCAGTATTTCGGCGGTTGTGCCGACGAGGGCGCCGTTGATCTCTGACTGGATGCCGGACTGCAGCTCCTCTATCGCGTGCAGCCTGTCCAATTTGATCTGCTGCGGCACATCGTCCAGGTATTTTGCGCAGGCGGCCGTGCCCGGACGGGACGAGTAGGCGGCGACGTGCACGGTATCGAATCTCAGGCTCTTAATTGCAGCATAGCTGTTGTTGAACTGCTGTTCCGTTTCGCCCGGGAAACCTACAATCAAGTCGGTGCTGATCGCCATATACTGGACGGACTGACGGACGCGGGCCAACAGCGCGAAGTAATCGTCCCGGGTATAACCGCGGTTCATCTTTTTGAGCACCTCGTCATCGCCCGCCTGCAGGGGCAGGCACACGTGGCGGCAGACCTTGGGCAGACCCTTTATTGCCTGTATCAGGCTTTCGCTCATGTCCTTGGGATGGTTGGTCAGGAACCTGATCCGGTGGAGGCCATTGAGATCGCTCAACATATAGAGCAGCCTGCTGAGATCGCTTGCCGGCGACAGGTCGTGCCCGTAGGTATTGACGTTCTGGCCCAGCAGGACGATCTCCCGGGCGCCCCTCTTGACCAGTTCCTCGGCCTCGGCCAGAATCTCCTGCGCAGGACGGCTCCTCTCCCTGCCTCGCCGGTAGGGCACGATGCAGTAGGAGCAGAAGTTATTGCAGCCCTGAATTATGGGTAGATAGGCGCTGACAGGCGAAATTTGCTGTATTTCTATCCGCACAATATCGGTGTCCCGTTTCAGTATGCGGTTACATAGCCAGCCATGAAAATCCTGCAGCCGGCCCGGCCCGAAGAAATGGTCTACGAAGGGGAAAAGGCGGTTGAGCTCTTTGACGTCCTCTTCTACGAAACAGCCGGTCACGGCGATATGCATGTGCGGCCTGGCGGACTTGATGCCGCTGACAAAGCCCAGCATGCCCCTGACTTTATCCTCGGCCGACTGCCTGACAACGCAGGTGTTGAGCACAACGATATCGGCCTCGCGTGCGTTTCGCACCGGTTCAAATCCCAGTGACTGGAGGTCGGCGCCGAGGGCGATCGACTCCGCGCGGTTCATCTGGCAGCCGATGGTCCAAATATATGCTTTCATCTGCTCATCCGCAAAGAATAATGGCTCTATTACAATGATTCAGCGGTGTCTATCGCCATAGTCAGGGTCAAAAAATATATTAGCGGGGACTGCAATGGCGAGGCTGGCGGAGGGAATGGGATTCGAACCCATGACCCCGGTTTCCCGAGGCAACCGCTTAGCAGGCGGCCGCACTAGACCACTATGCGATCCCTCCA
>JAFGHL010000046.1 GCA_016930155.1 Dehalococcoidia bacterium
AGCGCGTCTGCCATTCCGCCACTTCGGCCCTGGGCAGCACAGGATTTGAACCTGTGACCCCTTGCGTGTGAAGCAAGTGCTCTAACCGCTGAGCTAGCCGCCCTCTAACGCTATATTTTATTCTTTAACAAGGTTTAAAAGCAAGGAGAACCACTACAGGCAATCGTAGTTCGCCGGGGCTTGAAAGTCGGCGCTGTGGACATCCCTCTCCCTCAATGCATATAATTCAACTACATCCATGTTATCTTTTAAGCCGCTTAAAGCCGGCCCCACATTACTGCTGGCTGTCTCCATCCTTCTTGCCCTACTCGCCGCGGCCTGCTCATCATCCCTGCCATCGCAACCGCCCCCGGGCAACGATAATTCTCAACCCACGGCCGGATCCGCACAGGCGCCGGCCGCTCCTTCACCGGAATCAGCTGAATCTGAGAACGTCTCTACAACAGTTTCAACTCCAGAATCGCCGGTGCAGATCAAGCTTATCCACTACCGGGGCACGCTCAGCAGGATCGGCTGCTGCAATCCGGGGCTTTACGAGCGGGACGAGTTCGTGGTAATACAGAACACAAGCAACACGCACGTCGATATCACCAACTGGCGCCTGACCAATCTCACCAGGGGCTACCCCACATTCATATTTCCATCACACTTCCCCTGCGTCCCCTATGAGCTGCCGCCGGTGGATCCGACCGAGGAAATAATATCGACCGAAAGCTATTATGAGTTGACCAGGAACCCGGCGCAGTCCGAGATATACAGGTTTTCCACGAATACCCAGCAGTCCAAACCGACCAACGTTCCCGCCGGTGAAGTAGACTGGGCTTCGTGCACCCCGCTGGAGCCGCTGGACGAGACGCCCATGGAGCCGGTCTCAGGCGAGCAGGGAATACCGCCGCAGTGCATCCTCTACCCCGGTCAAACGATACTGGTATTCACAGATGAAATTCACTGCCAGACCGGAGGCTTCTCCTTCAACTGGGGACTGGGCAATATCTGGAACAATGTGACCGCCGATACGGCCGTGCTGTATGACGCCCGCGGCGAAGAGGTCTCGCGCAGGAGCTACCTTGTCGGCAGATAGAGACATATTCCATCCCCCCAATTATTAAGTTTATTGATTTATTTAATACCTGTGTATATAATCAAGAAAATGGTTAAACATAACCCGCCGGAAATACGTTTTACTATGGATAGTTATGGATGTGATGGAGAGATGATATGCAGCAATGGATAAGATGCCCGCGATGCGGCGCCAACAATGCTCCCGGACAGAAGTTCTGCAACGCCTGCGGTACGCCCTTGCCTACAGTCTGCCCCAATTGCGGGACACCGGCAGGCCCCGGCAGCACTTTTTGCGCCAGGTGCGGTATGACGTTCGGCGGTGCGCCTCAGCAGACCGGCTATTATCCTCCGCAGCAACCGGTCTATCCGCAGCAACCTGCATATCCGCAGCAACCCGGCTATCCGCAGCAACCCCCCAGCTACCCGCCTCAACAAACCGGCTATTATCCTCCACAGCAGCCGGGCTATCCTCCGCAGCAACCGGCTTATCCTCCGCAGCAACCGGCTTATCCACCGCAGCAGCCGGGCTATCCTCCGCAGCCGGGCTATCCTCCGCAGCAGCCGGGTTATCCTCCACAGCCGGGCTATCCTCCGCAGCCGGGCTATCCGCAGCAGCCTCCAGGCTACCCACCCCAACCAGGCTATCCCCAACAGCCCGGATACCCGCCGGGCTATCCTCCGCAGCAGCCTCCACGCGGCGCATATCCGCCCGGCGCCAGGCCGCCTCAGCAGGGCGGCAAGGGAATGCTGATACTGCTGCTCGTCGTTCTCATCGCAGGACTGGCGGGATTCGGCTACTGGGCCTACAGCCAGGGCTACCTGAAGGGCATACTTAATTTCGGTAGCGATAACACCACCAGCAGCACAGGGCCGCAAAAGGATACCGTGCCACCCACCATCAGCGGGGTGGAGGTAAGCGCCAAGGCCGTAAACGAAGTCGGCATCATCTGGAAGACCGACAAGCCGTCCAGCTCGCAGGTGGAATGGGGACCCAAGGGCTCGTTCGGCAATCTGACAACAATACAGGATGACCCCGTGACCGGCACCAGCATGGGCGTAACCGATCACGGGGTCGTCGTCAAGGGATTAACAGCAAATACCGAATACCAGTACCGGGTCCTGTCACATACCAACGGCAGTGTTGACGCCGTATCTTCCACCAATACATTCACCACACCTTCGGCAGATTAACCCGCCTTTTACCTGCTTTTACAGATGTTCTAATGTACCAATCAACAGTACCCTGCCCTAAATGCGGCGCGCAGAACCTGCGTGGACAGTGGGTATGCGCGCACTGTGGAAATACGCTTGTCGTCTATTGCCCATCCTGCCATGCCGGCAACGCCATCGACAGCCAGTATTGCCACGCCTGCCATACTGCTCTCCAGCATACGGGCGTTCCCCCTGTTCAACCACAATACCAGCAACCGCAGCAATATACGCAATATCCACAGTACCCTCAGCAGGAGCAATATCCGCAACCTCCACCCGGTTATCCACCCCAGCAGCCACCTTATCAGGACTACCAGGCCGGATACGGCCAGTACGGCGATTATAAACCGTACCCCGTGCACGGTGGCGAAGCCTATGCGGGAGGCGGGCTGGACGGCCTGATCGGAAAGCTTAAAGAAATAGTCCGGACCACCAATCCCGTACTCCTTTCTTCCCTTGTCGTGCTGGTGGTGGGCATGACCATCTTCCTCATACTGGCTTTCCAGTTCGGCTGGATCAAGACGGGCACGGAAACAAAAGTCGAAACGGTCAAAGATACGAGGGCGCCTGTCATATCCATGCTGAGGGTCAGCGAAGGCGCAAACCGGGCGGCCATTATCTCCTGGGTGACGGACGAGGCCTCCAGCACACAGGTGGAATACGGCATCTGGCCGTATGCCAACACAACCACCCAGATCGAAAGCGATCCACGCACCGGCGTTAACGCGGGCACCCTGACCCACAGCGTGAGCCTGACCAACCTTCTGCCCAAGACCTCGTACATTTATCGCGCCATATCATACGATAAGGCCGGCAACAAGGGCGTCAGCCCGGATATGCAATTCGATACAGCCGTAAGCCAATAAAGAAGTGTCCCGGCTCAAAGCCCGCGCAACAGTGGATTTCGATCACACATTGCCCCGGCCCCGCACAGGACATACAATATTTAACATTGAAGGGATTATCATGCAGCAAAACTTTCTCTGCCCGATCTGCTGGAAAGAAAACCAGGCAGGCAGCACGGTGTGCAGCTACTGCAATACACAGCTCGGCATCCTGGGCGCCGTCAACTCCAATTGCCCTCAGCCCGGCTGCCGATGGCCGCGCGTCCCCTATGACCGCTTCTGCGGCAACTGCGGTAGCCCTCTGCAACCCATCTGCCCAAACTGCGGCAACAACATCTCCAAGGACTCAAGATACTGCCCCAAATGCAGCTTTTTCTGCGGCGGGGGCCGGGAAGGATTAAAATAGTCTATTATTATACTGGAGAAGTATATGGCTGATATCCTTGACGAAGCCCAATCTTTGTTACAGTGCAAGACCTGCCCCTGGTATAAGAACTGCGTACTGCCGGTCCGCGTAACGGAACTCGACCTGAAAAAGCAGCTCGGCTCGAATAGCTCTTTCTCCACGCCACCCGGCATGGAGGATATGGGCTTTAACCAGTTGCTGTCGGGCCTGGCCTCGGCGGCGGAGAATTCGATGCTGGAAGGCTGCCCGGTTTTCATAGAGAGGCTGCGCTCCAACCCCAACCTGGCCATACATATTAAAAAGGTCATGCAGGAGTGGTCGGACGAAGGCGGCGACCGGCAATAGCTGATGAGCGACCAGATCAAGCTTATCTCCTGGAACGTGGTCAGCATGCGCAACATGCTGGACAAGGCCAACCTGGCGCCGGCAGGACATCCGCCGCTTTCCTTTCTCGACTGGCTGAAACGGGAATCGCCCGGCATTATCTGCTTCCAGGAAACGAAGCTTCAACAACCCCAGATCCCACCCGCCCTCGTGAATCCGGCGGACTATGTCACACTGTGGAACTTCGCGGAGAAAAAAGGCTACAGCGGCGTGGCCACTTTCAGCCGCCGCAAACCTCTCTCACACAGCAGCGGGCTGGGTATCGACAGGTTCGACAACGAGGGAAGGGTGCTGATGACCGAACACCCCGGATTCAAACTCTTCAACATCTACTTCCCCAAGGCCTATTCACCAAGGGAGGTGGCAACGGCCCGCAAAGAGGGCGCGGCCAATGCCGACAAAATGGCGGAGCGTCTGCCCTTCAAGCTGGCCTTTTACGATGCTCTGCTGGAACATGTCGATCGATTAGCAGATCGGGGCGAAAAAATTGTGATCTGCGGCGACTTCAATGTGGCTCACACCGAGATAGACCTGGCGCGTCCCAGGGAAAACCGCGAGACCTCCGGGTTCCTCCCCGAGGAACGCGCATGGATTGATAAGCTGATCGATCACGGGTACGTCGACACCTTCCGCCACCTCCACAAGGATGCCGGCCATTACACCTGGTGGAGCTACCGGTTCAAAGCACGGGAAAAGGATATCGGATGGCGTCTCGACTATTTCTTTGTCTCGCGCAACCTGGCCGGATCGCTGACGGATGCATTTATCCTCAAGGAAGTGCAGGGATCTGACCACTGCCCGGTGGGCATAACGTTGAAAATAGGCTGAGCAGGCCTTAATATAAAGGGTATATGATCGACGCCCTGCACGAACTTAAAAACAATATAGCGCGCGTAGAGCGGAGCCATCCCCACCTGGGCAACGACCTTTCATCCACATGCGATAGGGCTATACTGGCGCTACAGGAGACCCGCTGCCGGCAGCACGGCGACGAAGTACAGGACAACTTTAAAACCGCTTCACAACCAATCAATGCCAATCCCCTTTCGCAGATCGTCGATAAAACCGGCGCCTGTATCATAACCGTACTGGACAGGATGGGCGACGGCATCATATTTATCTGCGCAAAGATCGCCAGTGTGTTTAGTTAGGCGCCGGATTTCAACCTGAACCGGCTTCTCTGTTAAGATATTTGCATGAAAAAAGCTCAGCGCGTCGCTGTTATCGGCGCCGGCGCTGTGGGCAGCTATTACGGCGGGCGTCTGGCCGAGGCCGGACACGATGTCCGCTTCCTGGTCAGGCGGGATTACCATGCGGTAAGGTCGTCCGGCCTGAACGTAACCAGCCCGGACGGCGATTTCCTGCTGGAGCACCCCTTGGTAGCCAGCGATAGCGCTGAGATCGGAACTGCGGACTGGGTAATCTGCGCGCTCAAGTCAACGTCCATTCATGCCGCACACAAGCTGGTACAGCCCTGCGTGCGCGCCGACACCCGTATACTGGTGCTGATGAACGGCCTGGGATTGGAGGACCATTTCGCCGGATGGTTCGGGGCAGAACGGATATTCGGCGGGCTGGCCTTCACCTGTATCAACAGGGGCAAGCCCGGTCACGTGCACCATCTGGCCTACGGCACGGTGACGCTGGGCCATTACAAGAACGATCCGGCCGAGATCGTAAAAGCGCTTGAATTGTGGTCGGGCAGCAAAACCAGCGTTGTCCCGGCGTCGTCGCTTTTAAAGGCCCGCTGGGAGAAGCTCTGCTGGAATATCCCTTTCAGCGGCCTGTGCGTGGCCGGCGGAGGTATCACCACCGACCGCATCATGTCGGATACAAGCCTGCGCGCCGCGGCAAAGGCGCTGATGGAGGAGGTTATTTGCGCCGGGAACGCCGACCTGGCACTCCACGGCGAAAAGGCCTGCATCGACCGCGATACAATAATAAATAGTCTGTTTCAGAAGACCTCCACCATGGGAGCATACAGGCCCAGTACCATGATCGATTTCGTGGAGGGCAAGTCCATGGAGATCGACGCTATCTTCGCCGAGCCGCTACGGCGCGCCCGTGAACTCAAGGTTCCCACCCACGGCCTTGCTCTGCTAACAGCCCTGCTGAAGTCACTCAATCAAGGGCGTTAATCAGAGATTACTGCTGTATTTTGATTGAACCCGCTTCTTCCGAGATGGGCACATACCGGTAAGAGCCGATGTATTCCAGCCCCTCCATGCTTTTCTTGATATCCGGTATATCCCATATCGAGCTGATGATCCAGACCACCGTCACATGTTGGCTGGAGGTAAGCTTTTTCAGTATGGGTGCGAAGTCCTTTGTCCCCTGCTTGTAGTACTCAATGGGACCTATCTCCCATCCTTCACCAACGGAACGCTGCTTCATTACGGCCAGCGAGTTCCTTCCGGTCTCATTATCGAGCACCAGGAAAGAGGCATAACTTTTGGACGGATCATAGGTGAAGCCCTGCTCCGGCAACAACGAACAGGCGACACACGGCAGCACAAGCATAAAGAGGGCTGACAGAGTAATAATAAGCAGTTTACGGCGCATATCTTTCATTTCCTTGCTGATATTCTATACATTATACAGAATGACGGGCTTGGACGTTCAATCCGATGTATAATCATCACTAACATGCAAAGGGTCTACAGCAACGATAAAATCACGGTTTTCTGGGATTCGGAGAAGTGCATCCATTCCGGCAACTGCTTCTCCACCCTGCCCGACGTTTTCAAACCGATCAGGCGCCCCTGGGTGGATATCGATGCCGCCGATGCGGAGGTTATTAAAAAAACCATAGACAAATGTCCATCTGGAGCGCTCACCTGCCGGCTGCATAAGTAGCGGGTGACTGCCGTTCGGGACATTGGGGGCATGACTAAATACCTATTGATACCGGCATATCTGCTGTTATAATAGGCAGTTGGAGGTGACCTATGGGAATCCCGAATGCGGGTGAGGTACTGGGAGTCGTATGTCTGGGTCTGGCGTCCCTGGCAGCTTTTCTCATGGTGCCCGCGCGCGAGTTGAGCTTGAGGGAGAGGTTCGGCATACATACGTTTTACTGGGCTTTTGCCATCTACGCAGCCTGGACCATATTCTTCATGTCGGGAGACCAGGGATGGGAAAGATATTATTATACCTGCATACCGCTGATGCTGGGATTGATCCTCAGCCTTCTATCTGAACTGCAGTCCAAACAGCCGCCCATCAATATAAGCGATGCCCGTCTGAAAAAGATCGCCATCCATACGTGGCAAAAGCTGCCTAATCACGTGAAAAGAGGGCTGCAGAGCACCGTCATGAATATTCTGGAGGTTCCGGAGTGGGGCGAGCTGGACGAGGAGTATTCCAGGGATTCCTCGGCCAGGGCGGCGCGCTGGTATACCATCCTGCCCCTGCCGACCAGAGGTATTATTCACATATCGCAAAGCGACTGCAGGAACCTGCAGGACCAGGCTGTGACGGCAGCCCTGGCGCGCGAGCTCGGCATGGCCTATCAATCCACAAAAACCCCCTTCGACAGCAACGCCATCGAAAAGGCGGGTATCGAGCTGCCTGTTAAATGGAAGTTCTCTAAATAGGTATGCCTACGTATTTAAACGGGAGCGCTGCGATTGTATACTTCCCACTCACTGCAATAGAGGAGAAAGTATGCGATGATAAAAATAATCTGCGACAGCACCGGAGACATTCCCGAGGAAATAAGAAAACAGTACGACATCACCATTGTGCCGCTTAACGTGCAATTCGGCACCGACAGCTATCAGGACGGCGTGAACCTTACTGGAACTCAGTTCTATAAAATGCTGGTGGAGGGCAAGGTGCATCCCACCACATCCCAGCCCGCACCCGGCGTGTTTGCCGAGGCGTATCAGAAGCTGGCCAAACAAACGGATGAAATACTGGTGCTGACCATATCCGGCGGCATCAGCGGCACCTATGAGAGCGCCATGCAGGCCAAACAACTGGTGGACAGCAAACTCAAAATCGAGGTCATCGACAGCAAGTGGACCTGCGCAGGACTGCTGCTGCCCACGCTCAAAGCTGCCAGGGCGGTTGAGAAGGGCATGAAGATGGCGGAGATCACCAGTATGATAAAGGATATCCTGCCCAGGATCCGCGTCTACATGATTTTCGACACCCTGGAATACCTGAGGAAAGGCGGCCGCATCGGCCGGGCCAAGGCGCTGCTGGGGGGGATGCTTAAGCTGAACCCGGTTTTAACGCTCAAGGACGGTGTTATCCACCCGGTTACTCAAGCTCGTGGCCGCGCCAAGGCCGTAGATATATTGGTTGACCTGATTAAAAAGACCGGTAATCCCGAAGAAGTCGTAATAGAGGATGCCACCACGCCGGATGAGCTTGAAGACCTGGCCAAACGCATCAGCTCTGCTATCCCCAATGCCAAAATAATGCGCACCAAGGTTGGCCCCACTATCGGCGTCCACGCCGGCCCGCGGATTATGGTCGCCGGAGCGATCGCCACCACCTGACTGGTTTCTTCATGCGCTCAATTCGACTGGGAGGCTTTAGGGATTTAAATTCGAGTACAGGTTCGCCTACAGAAACCGGTAGAGACCACCTGCCGATATCACCGCCATCTTTCTAATCCACTTCGTATCCCTCTATATCTTAATATTTGATCAATATTTAATCTGTATACTGTTTATGTAAACAGGTTAATATGGTCGCAGGACTTAGATAGATGCTAAAGAATCTATACTGCCCCAGGTGCATGGCGCGGGTTGTGCGCGGTGAGAGGTTCTGTGGGAATTGCGGTGCAAACCTCGTATGGGCAGTGCGGCCGGCACAGTCAGGCGGGTCTGTCACGCCCATCAGCAAGGATATCTCAAGATTACTGGAGGACTTCGAGAAGCATATTAAATTCAGCCATTCCAGGTGAAGTAAAACACCGACCGTCTAATTTTAAGGGTTGAATAATAAGGAAGCGCTGACCGGGTCGATGCAATCAGCGCTTCCTGCTTTATAAGACGCCCTGCTGCTACGGCATAGGCGGCGGGGGTGGCATAGGGCCGGGGAACGGGCCGGGGAACGGTCCGGGGTACGGGGCGGGCCGCGGCGCCGGGTATGAACGGTACGGATAGTTATACCAGGGCGTACCGTATGAATATGTCCGATAATAGATAACGGTGGGTTGATAGGCAGGCTGTGCAGTAGTAACATACGTATTCTGCTGCTGCAGCTTGGACTGGGCTTCAGCCAGCGATTGCTGGGTAGTATTCAGTTGCTGCTGGGTTGAAGACAACTGCTGCTGGGTGGAGTTCAGCGAGTTGTTGAGTGAGTTCACCTGGCCTTGCAGGGCCATGTACTGCTCACTGCTTATACCCGTGGAAATGCAACCCGCCGACAACACCGTCATCAGTAATACGAGCGACATAACCGTAATAATGACCTTCTTTTTCATTTTCACCTCCTTTTTCTCTAAGCATAAAGGAGCTGAATCGAGTGTGCTTGACGTCAAACTGACAAGTCTCTGATATCAGTCTGACAGATTATTAATTGAAGCTGTGATATCAGGGGGTGACGGTTATGGTTACGGTGGCGTTATCCGTTCCGTAGCTGTTGATGGCGGTCAGGGTAAAGCTGGTTGTCTCTGATGGATATACCGTCTGCCCCAATTGCAATTCCGGCTCTCCGATACCTTGATCGATAAAAAGCCTGGTGGCGCCGCTAACGTCCCAGGAAAGGTTTGATGAACCACCCGCTGATATGTTGATCGGCAGGGCTCTGAACGACCTGATAATCGGCGCCACGCCGTCGGTCGATACGCTCACTGAAACTGTCGTTTCCTTCTTCACGGTACCGAAGGTATTGGTAGCGGACAGCTCATAGGTGGTGGTGGCGAAGGGTATCACCTTTTTCCATCCGGAGGACGGCACACCGCCTACGGCCGGGCTGATCGAGACTGTCCTGGCCCCATCGACTTTCCAGTCGAGTGTCACCTCATCCCCCAGCGCGATCGAGCTGCTGCTTGCAGTAAAGGTTTCTATCCGGGGGGGATCCGTGGTCAGCGCCGGGCCTGTGTTGATATTAGAAGTATCCACGCTAACCGTGACCGATTTGCTTACCGAGCCGTAGTCGCTGTCGGCCCTCAACGTATAGGTTGACGTCTCTGATGGAGTCACTTTAATCGTACCCTTTGACGCGACGCCGCCGACGCCCTGGTTGACATTGATCGACTTGGCGCCGATTACATCCCAGGTCAGCGTCGCTTCATCGCCTGCATTGATCGAAGCCGGGCTGGCGCTGAACGTGGTAATGATGGGCTTATCCGATGTGCTCACGGTGAGCGTGGCCGACGCCGTGGAATTGCCCTCGCTGTTGGCGGCCGTTAACACATACCTGGTCGTAATGCCGGGAGCCACGGCTTTAGATCCGCTCGGCGATACGGTCCCCACCTCGGGCTGGATGGTCACCGATGTCGCATCTGCAACATTCCAGGATAATGTGGATGTCTGACCAGCATAGATACCGCCGGGGCTGGCAACAAAGCTGTTCACGGTAGGCGGTTTGCCCGTGACCGTAATGGTTATCTCCCGGCTGACAGAGCCGCCGAACCGGCTGTCGGCAGTAAGTTTATACGTCGTGGTTTCATCCGGCGATATTTCCCTTGTACCGCTGAAAGATACCGTCCCTATGCCGGGGCTGATATAGACCGAGGTTGCCCCGCTGACATCCCACTGCAAAGTCACGTCCTGGCCCGATACGATCGTCGGGGAACTCGCTTCGAAAGCCGTCACAACCGGCGGCGCGAACCATTTCGCTATCTCTCCCTGCAGGGCAACGCCCGTGATAATAAGCGCTGCAAGGACGAGCGTAGCTACGCCCAGGGCAATGCACTTTCGCCGATTGTCTTTGGTCCACTGCAACAGCTTCGACATGGCACCGCCGTCCGGTGATTGCTGCTCGCCCTGTAGTCCCTGGCCTGCCCATTGATTATCAGCCGGCGATTGGTACCATTGCTGCTGCTGTTGCGCATATTGAGAATCGGATGACCGGTACTGGTCCTGTGTCTGCGATGACTGCCAGTTTAATACCGTTCCACAGTTTGCGCACTGCGGCTGTCCGTAGGCCACCGGCGCATTGCAGTAGGGGCAGTAATACATTTGCTGCATGCTATATTTTCACTTCCGTCGCAGCGGTAAGTCAAGCTATTAGAATATGCCGGTGTGCCGGGATTGTTCGATTTCCTCCCTGTAGTTAACGCCGCATAGCATACTGTATAGTCTGAATCGGGTCAACTCATTCAAGTGTAAGGGGCTTTGCTTTCGCGCCCTTAATAAATCCTTTATAATTTGGACATAAACTATTACATATGTGACAAAAGTGAAGATTTGTTATGCAGCAAATGTACTCTTGTCCGAACTGCAGGGCGCTTATTCAGTATGGCCAGCCGTATTGCACCAGTTGCGGCATGACCTTCAACTGGCCTCCGCCGCAACCGCCTCCTTATCAGTATCCCAATCAGCAACAAAACTGGGGCCGGCAACCTCCCTACGGGCAGCAGTATGGCTGGAATCAGGGACAGCAATATGCATACGGCTATCAGGGAGCCGCCCCACCAAAAAAAAGCTCGATGGGCGGCATTATATGGCTTGCCGTGATATTGCTGATCGTCGGTGGGACGATCGGCGGTTTCTATTATGCTACCAACGGAGCGTTCTTAAGCTGGTTCACGCCCCCCTCCGTGACATCTTACGAAGCCAGCCCTGCCTCCATCACCTCAGGAGGATCAGCGACACTGAACTGGGATGTTAAGGGCGCGCAGACTGTCTCCATCAGCCCCGACGTCGGAACCGTAGCATCCAGCGGTTCTCAGTCGGTAAGCCCCACCGTAACAACCGACTATACGCTGACTGCCTCAAACATATCCGGCTCTTCGCGCGCATGGGCCACCATTACGGTCACGGCGCCGAGCAAGCCGGCCATCAGCAACTTCAGCGCCAATCCAGGCACCATCACCGCCGGGCAGTCGACCACACTATCATGGAATGTTACGGGGGCAACCTCGGTCTCAATCAGCCCCACTATCGGTACCGTGTCGTCCAGCGGCTCGCAAACGGTGACTCCCACCGAGACGACCACTTATACAATTACAGCTGCCAACGACGCCGGCCCGTCGACCACAACAGCCAAAGTTACGGTGAACCCGTCCGGCCCGCCGGATATCACCAGTTTTTCAGCCAGCCCGGCCTCTATAACCTCCGGCAGCAGTTCGACGCTTTCATGGGCTGTCAGCGGGGCGACCTCGGTTTCCATCAACCAGGGAGTTGGAACGGTGTCGGCTTCCGGAACGAAATCGGTATCGCCGTCCTCTTCGACCACATACACTCTCACAGCCGGCAACAGCGCCGGCGACACTACGGCGACGGCCGTGGTCACGGTGACCGCGGCGGGCATACCGGTCATAACCACGTTCACGGCCAGCCCCACATCTATTACCGCGGGCGATAACACAACGCTGACATGGTCTGTTACCGGGGCGACGACGGTCAATATCATTCCGGATGTCGGGACCGTGGCAGCCACCGGCACGCGTACTTTAACCCCGACAACAACCACAACCTATACGCTCACCGCCACCAATACCAACGGCCCGGCGACCGCGACAGCGACGGTTACGGTGGCCTCGGAAGGTTCACCGGCGATCAGCTCTTTTTACGCATCCCCCCTCACCATAACATCCGGGTCGTCTGCGACGCTTCACTGGACCGTCGCGGATGCTACCTCGATATCCATTACACCGGTCATCGGCGCCGTATCGTCCACCGGTTCCCAGTCGGTGTCTCCCACGTCCACAACCACATATGAGCTGACCGCCACCAACAGCTACGGGACGGTCACGGCGCCGGCCACGGTTACGGTGGCATCGGCAGGCTACCCTGTGATCAGCTCTTTCAATGCCAGCCCGGCCACGGTCGCATCAGGAGCATCTATAACTTTATCATGGACGGTTACAGGGGCGAGCACTATTTCGATCAACCAGGGTATCGGCACAGTCTCGGCCACAGGTTCCAGGACAATCATACCCGCCGCCACAACCACCTACACAATGACCGCCACCAACAGCCAGGGATCGGTGACTGCGACAGCCCCGGTCACCGTGACGACGACTTCCGGCACACCTCCGGTGATAAATTCCTTCGCAGCTTCTTCACCTACTATCTCGGCCGGAGAGTCAACACAGCTGAGTTGGAATATAACGGGGGCAACATCCATCTCAATTGAGCCTGATATAGGCGAGCTTTCAGGGTGGGGAAATCAGTCGATATCCCCCACGGAGACCATGACCTATACACTCACCGCTTTTAACAGCGCGGGCTCCGATACCGATACAGTGACCGTGATAGTGAATCCGTGATGTTATATCGAGCTTGTTTTACCAGCCGGGAATCATACTCATAATAGAGAGCATAATCTTACGGAAACAGAGTATCAAATAGAGGAGGTTTAGATGAAGCCGATAGGCCCTTTAATGAGAGAACACCGCCTGATCGAACGCATGATATCATTGTTGAATACGGAAATCGGGCAGATACATACCAGCGGTAAAGTCAACACCGGCTTCCTGATGGTTGCAATCGATTTCATCCGTACATATGCCGATCGTACGCATCATGGTAAGGAGGAGGACATCCTTTTCAGAGACCTTGCACGCAAGAGCCTGTCCCCGGAGCATGCCAGGATCATGCATGAACTACTAGAGGAACACATTGCAGCACGCAAGATCGTTGCTCGTCTTATAGACGCCAGAGAAAACTTCGTCAAGGGTGCTTCCAAGTCTCACCAGGATATTGTCGACTGCTTAAAGGAACTCGTCGCATTATATCCACCCCATATCGAGAAGGAAGACAGGCAGTTTTTCTATCCCTGCCTTGAATATCTGAGCAAGCAAGAACAGGATTCCATGCTGCAGGAGTTCTGGGAATTCGATAAAAAGTTGATCCACGAAAAATACCAGAGGGCAGTGGAAGACCTCGAACGGAGAAATACGTCATAGCATGGCTCCCTCTTATAAGGATATTTTTATCAACAGAACCTGGGCTGTTACGGTGACTCCCTGACGTTGACATCAGGTATAAAAGAACCTACAATGCATTTTCAGGATGGAGATCGCTTCTTATACGCATGCCATCGCTACAGTATTGGGCATTATCTGCGCAATGGTCTCGGCCGCCCTCATGCTGAACTTAAAGACGGATGAGCAGAGGCTGAAAAGAGCGCGCATCGCCCGCCGCATAGCCCCCTTCACCTGGATTGTGTTTATCACGCTGATTATCAGCGGAATCTTTCTGACTCTGTACAGGGATGGCCTGAATGTTTATATACTGGGAGCGAAGCACCTGCTGGTGATCGTGCTGCTGGTTGACGCCCTGCTGATACACTTCCGCTATTTTCCGCGCTTTTTCAAACAGATCGGGTCGCCGGAGTTCAACAAAACGTACGGCACGATGCGCCGCATAGGCGCCCTGTCCGTTTCCTGCTGGGTCATCATCCTTGTTCTTTCGGTCCTGCTTCCCCATTAGTTCAAAATTTGGCGCCGACCACTGAAGAACCTGCCCGGCCGGTTATTTGCTTTATCCATACCGGCAATGGAAGTGGCAAAAGGAGAACGGGAAGCAGTCGTATCAAGGGGTACAGGTAATAGTAAAATTGGCCTGATTCGACATCATTGGCAGCGGTGTGAGGATGCTCACCCTTTCCCAAAGCGTGACATTCGATGCCACGTAGATCATCCAATAGCTTGACACTGTTTTGGTGCCTGCAGCGCTGAAGACGAGGGTCTCTACCGGGCCGGTCGCACCGTCGATACGCTCCCATCTATATGTTACCGTACAGGGCCCGTCGACCGTGATATCAGCAAATGTATTGACAGTTTTCGGGCAGGGACCGGTGTAGTTTGACGGATTTGCCGTAGCTACAACGCTTGTCACCTTGGGAGGTCCTGACCAACCGCCTCCACCCGGTGGAGTCGCGGGAGGCGGTGTTATCGGTATAGGCGTCCCTACCACAAATGTTCCGACCTGGACTGTCTTTGTAGTTGTCCCGCCACAGCCGGTTGCTATTAAAGTATAGGTAGTGGAATTTGTGGGGTAAACTGTGCGTGAACCCGGTGACCCCACCTCACCGAAGCCACCCGGTGAAAGCACGACGGAATTTACCAGCTCCCCTGATGTGCCGTTTGTCACCGGCCCCCACTCCAATGTGACCGCCTTGCCGGATTCAACAAAGTTGGGATGCGCCTCAAAGTGCGTAAACACCGGTGCGCCAGGACACCCGGCCGGCGATGATTGTTGTGGCTGAGCGGGTTGTGATGGTTGCTGCGGCAGCCCCGTTCCTGCCACTGCAACGGCTACTTCACGCCTGAGCACGGAGCTACCGATATCCACCATCAGAGCATAGGCAGTGGATTCAGCCGGGCATACCTGCTTCTGGCCGGTGGCGCTCACAGGTTGACCATCTAATTCCACCCCGAAGAAACCTTCGCCCTGCACATCCCAGCTCAGGTTAATGCATTCGCCCGGTTGTATGTTGTTTCTGTCGGCGACAAAAAGTATCTGCGGTTCGCCTGACGGCTGAGCGCCCTGCGGTGTAGTCGGAGTAGACTCACTTCCTCCCTTGCAGGTGCAGCTTACAGTCAGCAGCATTACCGCAACAATCACAACAGCAAATAAACATCTGCACATTACACGACCTCCCGTATTCTATTACGCTCTTTTACCGAACTCTGAGAAATCACAAACTGTTATAGGGAATCAGGATAAACCGGTGCAGCTGTACAGTGTTGGAATCCAGATATAATCAGAGGCTACTTCTTCTTGGTTGTGCCTTTTTTAGCCGGCTTACCCTTTGTTTTGGGCGGGTTGTGAGCAGCACATGTCTTACACATAATATCCTCCTCGTCCCTGAAGCTGTCTTCTTACTTCCGATAATAATAATTCTGCTCACAGCTGTCAAATGAAAGTTAATATAATATTGGTGTACACTGGTCTTGTATAGAATGCGCCTCACCGCATATTTGTCTTACCTGCTTCAGATTGGAAAAGGCAAAAGGAGAATGATAATTTGTTGAACTGGAAAACTGGTTTCTGCATTTTACTGGCAGGGCTGGCAACTATACTGTGCGGCTGCATGCCGGCGCCGGTATCGGATATCCCGGCCCGGAACTGGAAAATGAGTGTTGTGACCGGCGAAGATTCAGCCTGGACCAGGGGAGCGCGTTTGTTCGCCGACCTGGTCAAACAACGGAGCAGCGGCCGTATACAGATAACCGTTTACCCCGATGCCGGGCTGGCGGGCGGCAACCAGGTGAACGAACTGACCATGCTGCGGGACGGCAACATCGATTTCACCTATCACTCCAATTTGCTTTATTCCAACCTCGACCAGTCGTTTGCCGCTGTCTCCATGCCCTGGCTGTTCACGGACTATGCTCAGGTCGATGCGGCCCTGTCAGGGGCGGCCGGCAGAGAACTGCTGAAGGAGACGGAAGCTTACGGCATAGTCGGCCTGGCTTACGGCGAGAACGGTTTCCGCCAGTTGACCAACAGTAAGCTGGCCGTACGTGTACCCGAAGACATGTACGGTTTGAAGATACGTATCCCTGATGTCGGGCTATATAACTCGATTTACAGGGAGTTGGGCGCCACCCCCGTAATAATGAGCTTCCCCGAGGTTACAGGCGCGCTCAAGCAGGGGCAGATCGACGGACAGGAGAACCCCGTGGACATTATCGTGTCCTCCAGGCTCTACGAAGTCCAGAACCACATCACAGTCTGGAATTACTCCTACGACGCCCTTATCCTGGGCATGAACAAGAAGGAATATAATAGTCTGCCCGCCGCTGCACAGGAAATCATCAGGCAGGCGGCAATCGAAGCTTCTATAGAACAGACAAAGCTGTCACGCGACGCTGCTAAGACCAGGTTGAGCCTGTTGCGTGACCAGGGCATGATTGTAACCGAACTGACACCCGACCAGGTCAAAGCATTCCGTACAGCCACAGAACCTGTATATGTGGAATGGTCGGAAAAAATCGAGCCCGGTATTCAGAAATTATGGGAGATCAGGAGCCCATCCGAGTAACTCTCTTTCCTGGTGATGCCGGGCTCAAACTGAATAATCGGGGCGGCTAAAAGGGACGGAACATAGAATTCGCTGACTATTACTATAGATCAATATCTCGTCGATGAATCCAGTTTTTCACCCCATAGTTGCATGAGCATCTTTAAATCATCTATGAAATCATCACGGCTCTGCTCTTTCTTTTTTTCGAGTGCTTCAAGTATCTCGAAAATGAACGCCTTTCCTCCCAACGCTGCCAGGTCTTTTTTCAGCCTGTAGTCCAAACATGAACCGAAAGAAACCATAAAATTAAAGCTGTTTTGCTTTGCCTGGAGATTCACCGTGTAATCCAGTAAATACATCCCGTTACGCGTATTCGTTACTCTGTATACCCCCCCAACGATTTTCCCCTCTTTATATTCATTTTTAAGCGCCTTTCTTCTATCCATAGCCCGTTCGTATCAAGTGTACCATTTTTTTGAGTTAGCGTTACTGCAAATGGATTTTAAAGTTACACAATTATTGCCAATTTGCTGGAAATTATTAACTGAATGGTCTATGCTATCTATAAACACATATAAGGAGGACTTCAAATGATAGGATACTGCATGAAATGCCGCAAGAAGAGGGAGATGAGCAATACAAAGGCCGTTAAAATGAAGAACGGCAAACCTGCGACCAAAGGTGTTTGTTCCAAATGCGGGACGAAGATGTACCGCATCGGCAAAGGCTGAGAATAGTAATTTAAAAACTTTGCGCTTTAACTAAAGCGCGGCTCAGCAACTTTTTCTGGGCATTCAGATATTTTGATGCCCGGGTTGTTGTGTTTTGCGCAATCAGACCATCAGTATTTAAGCGATGGATGTGTTCGTCCTTTGCTTAACCGGTGTTTTTTTGTCCGCTACTTATTGGAACATTATAATGTAGGTTATCGAACACTTATTTTATATGTAGCCCAAAAAACCGATCTTGCAATACAAGGGGGTTGCGGTGAAAAGAAAAGTTGTATCTCAAATATTGGTGACAACTCTTGTCCTGGCTCTATTGCTGGTATCCGTGCCCGCCGTCGCCGACTCTGGTCTCACCAGCGGGTTTGCAAAAATCAAGGACTGGGATAAGGCGCATGAGGCCTTCAGTTTTTCAACGGGGCAGGTTGCCTGGGGCAGCGGCGACTTCTTTATTTCACCCAGAGGGATCCATGTTTTTGAATCTCCCGGCATCATCGATATGGGTTTGGTATATCTTGACAATGTAGGCGAGGCGCCTGCTACAGGATATGTCGAGATGGCTGCGCCGGTTGATGGCCACACGTATGTTGTGCGCTCCAATGGGAAGTACGGCAAATTTTATCTCGAGGAGACCTATGATTGGCTGGACCCCATTCAGTATGGAATCTCATGGGTGTATCAGTCCAACGGAACCAGGTCGCTGGGAGGTGCTGCATCTGCCGGCCAGACGGTTACCTCCGGACAGACAGGGGCCGCAACAGATACGGGTTGCACCTATGCAGAGTACATCGCCGCCTACAACAAGCTGACCTACTTGAT
>JAFGHL010000047.1 GCA_016930155.1 Dehalococcoidia bacterium
CCCAGGCAGGCGCTCATGGCCGAGTGCTCCGACTCAACCGGGATATACTCGGCGTCCAGTTCGCCGTTGGCCACCATCTCGGCCAGGCCTTCCACGATATGCGTCTGTGGAGTTATGGGATATGCGGCAATCACATCAGTGTTGGCGAGCTTGACAGCTTCGGCGATGGCCAGTGATGATTCAATACCGATGCGCTTCGAACCCATAATTACGAGCCCTCAACCATTTTAATCGCCCTGGTCCAGCACTCCTGCGCGCAGATACCGCAGCCCTTGCAAAAAAAGAGATCGGCCCGGAAAAAGCCGTCGTTCTGCTGGCTGATGCAGGCCTCGGGGCAATAAAGGGAACATATGCCGCACTTGATGCACACATCATTGTTCCACTCGGGATGCTCCGATTTCCAGTCACCTGTGCAAAACCGCTTGGTATTGCCCACATCGGTGACGGCGCACCCCACCAGCAGTTCGTTCCATTTAGGCAGCCTGTCGGCCTGGAATTTCTTGTCTTTCTTGGGCCCGCTCGTCGTTATCTCGCTCAGCACCGTCTCCTTGAAAGCACGGTTGCATGCTTCAAAGTTGGCCTTGGAGCGCGCGCCGAATTTCTCGTTAATGGGTTCGTTCAAAGACTCAAGATTTATAATTCCGGTGGTCTTGATCAGGGCGCCCAGCATGGTGGTGTTGACAATATTTACGCCCAGCAATTCCCTGGCAATATGAGAGGCATCGACCACAGCCAGTTTCCAGTCGCCGCTGAACTCCTGTTTGAGATCATCGACGCTACGGGTGCTGTTTACGATAAGCGCACCGCCGGGCTTCAATCCGTCCACCACGTTTATCAATGTCACCAGCCCGGGATCGAGGACTATCACGATATCCGGCTTGACCACGCCGGATCGAATGCGAATGGGTGTATCTCCGCTGATGCGGTTGAAGGCCAGAACAGGCGCGCCGCGTCTCTCGGGGCCAAAGCTGGGGAAGGCCTGCGCATATTTGCCCTCGCGCATGGCGGCCAGCGCTGTGATCTCGGCGGACGTGACCGCCCCCTGGCCACCCCGGCCATGCCATCGAATTTCGATAGTTCTACCCTTTTCCATATCTTTGCTTTAACAGACCTGGGTTCGATGCGCCCCTGGAGGGACTTGAACCCTCGCACCCGGCTCCGGAGGCCGGTGCTCTATCCCCTGAGCTACAGGGGCACAGAATTCAATTAATCAGACATCTCCAAATACCCGGATCGAGACAAGTGGTTAAGTATATCAGGATTATTTTTTATTTGGCAAATCAGGCGCCGGCCAAGTTAAAAAACTGAGGCAGCAGTACAAGAAAGTAGATGACCATGATGACCAATCCGATAGGAATGCCGATTATGGCCCATCCTTTCATACTTATTTTCAGTCGGCCGGCGGCCACGATGTTGGGTATATTGCCGGGTATGAGCATGCCGCCCGCAACCAGCAGGCCCATGGTGATAGCCGTGATCTGCGATAAGGCCATGGTGGGGCCGATCTCCACTGCCGTCAGGGTTGCGTTATCCAACACAGCCGAAATCATGTTAATCCAGTAAAGGGCGGCCGCGGGTACATGCACCACATACCAGACTATGATTGGCTTCATGCCCTCGCCCAGCAGTATCAGCGCGGCCACAAAGAAATATACCCTGACAGCGCGCAGGATAACGGTCTTGAGCGTCTCCGAGTATTCCGTCTTTTGTTTGAAGTTGCGAACATCCATGTGCCTGCCAACATAGAAGGCCCCAAACACGGCTATCACGAGGACACCCGGTATTACATATAAACCGAATGTCTGAAGGCAGAAGAGAAAACCGGCATAATAGGGCGCCCCGGACAGCTTCGAAACCAGTATGGTGGATAGTGGCTCACCCACGGGTGTAAGGACTGCGCCCAGACCCATGGCAAAACATGCCACTACGGCAAACTTGATCTTCTCCTTCTTATCCAGCGGTATTGCCGCGATAATCTCCGAGAGCAACACGGCGGTAACAATGATGGAGACTACACTGCTCAACAATCCACAGACCAGTATCATAAGAAAGGCGAACCACCTCCATCCCAGCCTTGACGCAACGGTCAGAACTCCACCACAGAAAGCCCTGTTGAAGAAATGTATCAGCAGCCCGAATACCAGCACGACCTGAAAAATGCCTATGGGCACGCCGCTGATCATTACAGGGGCCTGAAGCGATTCGATGACCAGTTCCATGCTCCACAGGCCGGAGATGGATACGGCACAGACGCCCATTATCAGGAAGAAAAGCTCGAGGTTTTCCTCGACTTTCTTCACGACAAATGGCAGTATCAGGACGGCCAGGACGATCAGGGAAAGTCCAATGGTTATAGCGATCACCGGCTGATCCGGCACATGTGCAGCAAAAAAGTCAGCGTTCATTTCTGCATCAGAGTATCAAGCCCAACAGGCGCAAAATGTTATATAAATCAGATAAAGTGATGGATCGTCAGGCATCTATCTCGCAAGTCGCGGTTTTTATCAGCAGCACGGGTATTTCCGTGGCGCGCAGAATTTTTTCAGCTACGCTGCCCCAGAACAGCCTTGATATCCCGGAGCGCCCGTGTGTCGCCATGATGATCAGGTCAATATCGTTATTGACGGCATACCTTGTCAGCCTGTCGGCCGCATTGCCGCTCAATATCACGGTATCGGTCTTGACGCCCGCCTTGGTAAGCCGGTCGGAGACCCGGTCAAGATATTTATTAGCCTCTTTTTTACCCTCGGCATCGATCTGCTTGATCTCATCATCGCTTATCGCGATATGCCCCCTGGTGGGTATCTCCAGAGGCTCGATCACAGTTACCAGTTCCACTTTGGCGGACGATTTCCCGGCAATCGCTTCAATATGAGGTATAACGCATTCAGCTATCTGTGAGCCGTCCAGCGGAACCATTATTTTCTTATACATATAAATGCCTCCTCAGTGGCGGAAGCCCTGAACACCGCACCGGATTGACATGATATCATCTGGAATGCCCTATTTCAATCGGATACTTCTAAGAAACGTGCGGACTGCTCAGGCTGTAATCAGGCAAGCACATTTTTTTCGGCGTATCCGGGATGATATAATAGATACACAGCGGAGAGGTGACCGAGTGGCTGATGGTGCCGCTCTCGAAAAGCGGTGGGCGAGAGCCTCGTGGGTTCGAATCCCACCCTCTCCGCCATGTTTTTTATCAGGAGAGGTGCTGGAGTGGCCTAACAGGCGCGCCTGGAAAGCGCGTGTAGCGTCACAGCTACCATGGGTTCGAATCCCATCCTCTCCGCCATATCAATTTCCAATATGGCGTTTTGAACAAGTTGCGCGAAACCCGTGCGAGTATCGACTGATAGGTTTCACACTTATGAAAAACAGCTGCAAAAAAAACCGCTCACTTATAGAAATTCCGGGTGTTGGAAAATCAATTGCACAGGACCTGAATAATATAGGTATTTACACCGTTGACGATCTAAAAAATAGAAGTGCGGAAACGCTCTATGATCTTTCCAATGAATCTGCCGGCAGGATGCAGGATAAGTGCCTGTTGTATGTGTATCGCACAGCGGTGTATTATGCCAACGGCGGCCGAAGCTCGGATAAATTGAAATGGTGGAACTGGAAAGATAAGGTTCAACATTCACGCTCATGAATCCAAATACTAAAATAGGGCTCGCTCTGGGAAGCGGAGCTGCGCTGGGCCTGGCGCATATAGGCGTTATCAAAGCCCTGCGCGAGGCCGATATTCCCATCAATATGATCGCCGGGACCAGTATGGGCGCGCTGGTCGGCGCCTGCTACGCGGCAGACGGGCAAATTGAGGATGTGGAGGAGGTCGCGCTCACAACCAACCTACGCAAGATCAGACAGCTGCTGGATCCCAAGTTCACACTTATCCGCGTAGGCTTCCTTTCAGGCAACAGGGTAGAGAACTTTCTTAAACACATTATCGGGGATCGCGACATCAGCGATTGTAAGATCCCATTCGCCGCCGTCGCCGCCGATATTCAGTCGGCCAAGCAGGTCATACTTACCCAGGGTTCGTTGCTCAAGGCTGTGCGCGCCAGTATCTCCATTCCCGTAGTTTTTGTGCCGGTCAAATACAACGACCGCTTTCTGGTTGATGGAGGTACAATCAACCCAGTGCCGGCAGACGTGGTCAGATCAATGGGCGCCACTTTTACCATTGCGGTAAATGTGCTGAACAACCCCAGGGAACGTATTCACCTGGGATTAACCGGTAAAAAGGATTCGAACAGGGCGCCGGGCATGATGAATACACTGCTGCAATCCTTCTACCTGATGGAATACGAGATGGTGCGCGCCAGTATCTTGAAAGCCGACATCATGATCGAGCCGGACGTCAGAAATATTGAGGTCTACGAGTTCCACCGCGGCCAGGAAGCCATAACAGCGGGATATGAGGCGGCCAGGGCCGTCATACCCGAGATAAACAGGATGTTCAACAGCGAAGGGACGGTATAATCAGCCTCTTCGCTGATCAAATAGTTCATCATCTCCTCCTCCAGCCACCTTTCTCATGCTGCCTTTTATTGCATTACGGGTGCTTGTGTTAAAATACCTCGATTTATATGCCTGAATACAGCGAAATCAAATACTGGATCGGATTTACCAGGGTGCCCGGCATCGGCAGGATGCGGCTGCAGCTACTTAAAAACTATTTCAAGACGCTCGAAAACGCCTGGGCCGCGCCGAAAACGGAGCTGCTGAAAGCCGGCCTTGATGCCGGCACTGCAGACAACCTTGTTGCCGACCGGCCCGGCATCGATCTGGATAAGGACCTGGCGCTTATCGATAAGTACCGCATCAGAGTTATCACTTTTGATTCGTCGGATTACCCGGCTCTGCTCAAGGAAACGCACGATTATCCGGCTGTATTATACGTGCGCGGCGATCTGAACGCCGCAGACGCTGACAGCGTTGCCGTGGTGGGGACCAGAAAGGCTACGTCCTACGGCAGGCAGGTGACCGAGGATATCGTGGGCAACCTCGCTCTCAACGGCATAACCATCATCAGCGGCCTGGCCAGGGGCATAGACACCATAGCGCACAGGGCGACGCTGGAGTCGAACGGCAGGACCATTGCGGTGTTCGCCTGCGGCCTGGACATCGTTTATCCGCCGGAAAACCTCAAGCTGGCCAAAGATATACTTGAGAACGGCGCCCTGATCAGCGAGCATCCTCTGGGAACAAAGCCCAAGCCGGAGAATTTCCCGCGTCGCAACAGGATACTGAGCGGCCTTAGCCTCGGCGTGCTGGTGGTTGAATCAGGCGAAAAAGGCGGGGCGCTGATAACAGCCGGGTTTGCAGTCGATCAAAATCGGGAGGTCTTCGCCGTGCCTGGCAGCATCCTTTCCGGGATGAGCCGCGGACCCAACAGGCTGATTCAGGACGGCGCCAAGCTGGTCAGGAGCCACCTCGATATACTGGAGGAGCTGCGCCTTCCGGTTGTTTCACGCCAGATAGAGATGCAGGACGCTCTTAACCCCGGCGGGAACGAATCGATTATAATAAAATACATTTCCGATGAGCCGGCCCACGTCGACGAGATTTGCAGGGCCAGCGGACTGGATACATCAACGGTTATAAGCTGCCTTGCCATCATGGAGCTGAACGGCCTGGTCAGGCCAACAGGCGGCATGACCTATGCTTTGAACAGCAGGCTGAAGTATTAATGACTTTATTATCGAGAAGAATATGACTGTAAAACTTGTAATAGTGGAATCACCGGCCAAGGCCAGAACACTGGGCAAAATACTGGGCAAGAGCTATGTTATACGAGCGTCTATGGGACATGTCCGAGACCTCCCCTCCGACAGGCTGGGAATATCCATCGACAACGACTTCGAGCCCGAATATAAAAACATACCTGAGAGAAAGTCGGTGCTCAAGGAGATCAGGGAGCTTGCCAACAGCGCTTCGTCCGTTTATCTGGCTACAGACCCGGACCGTGAGGGGGAAGCAATATCGTGGCATCTTATCAAAGCCGCTAATCTGCAGAAGGATAATATCCCCCTCAGGCGCGTGACCTTCCATGAGATTACCCAGGAGGCTGTTCTGGAGGCGTTTAAGAACCCCCGTCCCATCGATATGAAAATGGTCGATGCGCAGCAGGCAAGGCGCATACTGGACCGCCTGGTCGGATATAAGTTGAGCCCGCTGCTGTGGAAGAAAGTGCTCAAGGGGCTTTCAGCCGGCAGGGTGCAATCAGTCGCCGTCAGGCTGATCGTCGATCGTGAAAAAGAGATACTGCAGTTCATCCCGGTAGAATACTGGACGATTGAGGCCGATCTCGTGCAGCGTATCGAGAAGGGGGTCGTCTTCAGGGCTTCACTGGTAGGGCTGGCAGGCAACGGGAAACTGGATATACCCGATACCGACCACTGCGAAAGCATCATATTGAACCTGCGCAAGTCCGAGTACTCGGTGAAATCGGTACAGAAGAAAGAGGTCGCCCGCCAATCGGCGCCTCCTTTTATTACCAGCACCATGCAGCAGGAGTCCTGGCGCAAGTTGCACTTCACCGCAAAAAAGACAATGGTCATCGCCCAACAGCTCTATGAAGGATTGCCCATCGGTGAGGAAGGCGATACCGGCTTGATAACATACATGAGGACCGACTCAACCAACGTCGCGGCTTCCGCCATCGAGGAGATACGTTCCTACATATCGGCCAATTTTTCCAAACAGTACCTGCCTTCGGCGCCCAGGCATTTCACCAAGAAAGTAAAGATGGCGCAGGAAGCGCACGAGGCCATACGGCCGACCAGGGCACATCGTGAACCGGCAAGCATCAAAAATTACCTGAATAAGGATCAATTCCAACTTTATGAGTTGATCTGGAAAAGGGCTGTCGCCAGCCAGATGTCCGCGGCGCTGTTCGATACGTTGACCGTCGACATCATAGCCGAATGCGCTGGTAAAAAGACCACCTACCTGCTTCGCACCAGGGCTTCTTCGCTGCGCTTCCCGGGTTTCATGGCTTTGTACACGGAAGGACGCGACGAGGAGAAGGACGAGTTCGATGAGTTTAAGTCCGCCAGCATCCCGCAGATGAAGGAAGGAGAGCCTCTCAACCTGGTTGACCTGTTCCCCGAGCAGTTCTTCACCCAGCCGCCCCCGCGCTATACCGAAGCTACGCTGATCAAAGCGCTGGAACAGAAGGGCATCGGCAGGCCCAGCACATACGCGCCGATTATCTCCACCATCCTGGACAGGGAATATGTATACAAGGATGCCGGCAAGCTGCGGCCCGAGGAGATCGGCGTCATTGTCAACGACCTGCTGGTGAGCAATTTCCCCAACATCATCGATCTCAATTTCACAGCCAGGATGGAGACGGACCTGGATGAGATCGCCAAAGGCACCATGGATCGCCAATCGGTGATTAAGTCGTTCTATTCTCCCTTCGAGATCGACCTGGCCAGGGCACAGGAAAAATTGCAGAAAGTGGTGATCAAGTCGGAGGAGAAATGTCCCGAATGCGGAAAAGAGATGGTGTTGAAATCCAGCCGCTTCGGCAAATTCTGGGCCTGCTCGGATTACCCCAACTGCACAGGGAAGAAAAACGTGGCGGTCAACCGCGGCCCTGCCCCCGAGCCGTCGGACGAGAAATGTCCGAACTGCGGCGAGGCCATGGTGATACGAACCGGGCGCTATGGCAAATTCCTGGCCTGCAGTAAATATCCTGAATGTAAAACGACCAAAAAGATCTTTGGCCAGCGAAAAACATACCATGCCCGAAAAAAGAAGGCCTGATATTGTGACCACCGGCTCTTATCATCTTTACTGATATCGGGAGTGGGAGCTTGAACCGACTGCCTTTACTACGCGACACCTTCGAATCACACGATATAGACGGCGCGCTCATCGGATCTGCCAGCAACAGGCGCTACCTATCCGGGTTTACCGGCAGCGCAGGCTGGCTGGTCATATCAAATCAACGAGTCTGCCTTGCGGTTGATTTTCGCTACGTGGAACAGGCCCGGCAGCAGTCGCCTGATATTGAGGTTCTGTACATTAAGGGGGATATCAACAACTGGCTGGCCGACCTGGCGGCCGACATGGGTATCTGCAGGCTTGGCATTGAATCCGACCACCTCTCACTAACCACCTACAATACCATATGCATGGCAGCGCGGGCGGCAGGGAAAAAGTATGAGGTCACGCCCGTCAGAAGCCTGGTAGAGAAGCTGCGCGCCGTCAAGGATGCGCAGGAGATCGCCAATATTACTAAGGCCTGCTCAATTGCAGACAGGGCTCTGGAACAGATAGTCGCTGCTTGTAAGGTGGGCCTGACGGAAAAACAGCTGGCCTGGCAGATGGAAAGCTTTATGCGTCGCGAAGGCAGCGAGCCGCTACCTTTCGATATAATTGCGGCCTCAGGGCCAAACTCAGCTCTCCCCCATGCCAGCCCAACGGACAGGCTGATTTCGGAGGGCGAACCGATCACCATCGATTTCGGGGCCAGGTGTGGCGGCTACTGCTGCGATATTACACGTACTTATATAATCGGGAAGATGGATGAACAATTCAACAAAGTCTACAATACGGTGCTGGGCGCACAGACAACCGCCATAGCCTTAATCAAAGACGGCATGAGCGCCGGTGCTGTAGATAAGCTGGTTCGTGATATGATTGATAAGGCAGGCTACGGGGAATTCTTCGGGCACGGCCTGGGACATGGCATCGGCCTGGATGCCCATGAGCGGCCGCGCCTGGGACCGTCCGCCGATGATATACTGTTGGAGAAAATGGTTTTTACAGTCGAACCGGGGATCTACCTGCCCGGATGGGGCGGAGTAAGAATAGAAGATACTGTAACGATTGCTGGAGGTAAAGCGCTGGCACTGACCGCCGCAGATAAAAAGCCCCTTTTAATCGGAGGAAAAGCATCATGATCGACGCCGGTGAACTTAAAAAAGGCATTACCATTACGCTTGACGGGCAGCTTTATCAGGTGCTGGACTATCAGCATATCAAGATGGGCAGGGGCTCCGCTCAAATCAGGATACGGCTGAGAGACGTCAAGGCAGGACATATCGTTGAAAAATCGTTTCAGGCCAGCGAGAAATTCACCAAGGCTTTTGTTGAAAGGCGGCAGGTTCAATTCCTTTACAGCGATGGCAACTTGTATCACTTTATGGACAACGAAAACTACGAGCAGACTGCCGTAGATAAGGGATTGATGGGCGACACCGTCAATTACCTCAAAGAGAACATGAACATGGAGTTACTCACACATAAGGGGGTCCCCATCGGCGTGGACCTGCCCATCTCGGTAGAGCTGAAGATAGCTGAGACAGGTCCCGGGTTTAAGGGAAATACCGCCAGCGCGGGGGGGAAGCCGGCCAGGCTGGAAACCGGTATCACCATACAGGTGCCATTTTTCATCAATACCGGCGATTCCATCAAGGTCGACACCAGGACCGGCCAGTATCTGGAGAGGGTCTGATCAATGCTCAGGGCCGACCTCCATATCCACACCCGGCAATCTATAGATTCATATATGACCTATGAGCAGCTGATCGCAGCCTGCCAGGCGAACGATATAAATTGTATCGGCGTGGCCGACCATGGCACCACGCTGGGGGCCCTGGAGTTGAGCAAGATAGCCCCCTTCAAGATCATAATCTGTGAAGAGGTGCGCACCCCTGACGGCGAGATCATGGGTATGTTCCTGCAGGAAGATATACCGGACAAGATACCGCTGGACGAGGCAGTGAAGCGCATCCGCGACCAGGGCGGGCTGATCTGCATACCACATCCCTACGATCTTGTCAGGCCCTCCGCCCTCCGCAAAACTAAGGTGCTGGAGAAGCTGGCGGACATCGTGGATATTATCGAAGTGTACAATTCGCGAAGCCTTTTCCCCGGCACTGAAAAAAGGGCACTCAGCCTGGCCCGGCGTCACGGCAGGCTGATCAGCGCCGGATCGGATGCGCACAGTCCGTCGGAACTGGGCTACGCTATCGTTGAAATGCAGGATTTCACAGGCCCACAGGAGTTCTTAGCTTCCCTCAAGAACGCCACCATACATAGCCGGAAGTCAAGCCCGCTGATACACTTTCTCAGCGTCACGGCAAGGGTAGATAAAAATATTAATAAACGGTGAGAAAGATGCTAAAAATCGGGTGGTTTTCCACGGCGCGGGGGGACAGCTCAAAAAAACTGCTGGATACGGTGGTCTCCTCAATACGTAACGGCGATCTCGATGCCAGTATTGAGTTCGTCTTTTGCAGCCGCGAGCCGGGTGAATCCGAGAAGACCGATATTTTCTTGTCCCAGGTCCAACAATATTCCATCCCGCTGGTGGTGTCCTCGGTAAAAAAATTCGCCGGCAGCGTGCGCCAGCAAGTGGGTGTCAAGGACGAGCAACTGCCCGGATGGCGGTTGGAATATGACCACCGGGTCATCGACAGGTTGTCGGATTTCAATGTCGACATTTGCCTGCTGGCCGGTTATATGCTGATAGCAGGTCCGGAGTTGTGCAGCAAATTCAACATGATAAACCTGCATCCGGCCCTGCCCACCGGTCCCAAAGGCACATGGCAGGAGGTCATCTGGCAGCTGATAAGAGAGAAGGCCACCGAGTCTGGTGTAATGATACATCTGGTTACACCTGAATTGGACAGAGGCCCGGTGATCTCATTTTGCAGATATTCAATCAGGGGTGACCACTTCGATGACCTGTGGAATTCGCTGGGAGAGCGCTCGGTGGAAAAGGTCAGAAAATCAGAGGGAGAGGAAAACGCTCTTTTCAGAATGATACGTCAGAGCGGTTTCCTCAGGGAGACCCCTCTCATCATCCATACGCTGCGCTCGTTCAGCCAGGGCAAAATTAGTGTAGACAACCGCAAGAGGTTGATGGATAACCAGGGACAGCCCATACCGGGATATGAGCTTACCGCTGAGATAGACAGGGAGATTTCCCAGTAGTCACTTTTTCTCTTTCTTGGCAGACGGCGCGAGCACATCATCGATCAAGCCATATTCCACAGCCTGTTTCGTATCGAAATAGATATCCCTGTCGGTATCCTGTCTTATCTTTTCCAGCGACTGGCCGGTATGTTCCGAGAGTATCTTGGCCACCAGTTCGTCCAGCCTCTCGAATTCTTTGGCGGCGATCTTGATATCGGTTATCTGCCCCTGTGTCCCAGCCCGGCCCTGGTGCATATGTATGGTGGAATTGGGCAGGGCATACCTCTTGCCCTTGGCGCCGGCGCACAGCAGAACCGTCCCCATGCTGTAAGCAGACCCTACACAGATAGTGGAAACATCCGGCTGTATCAACTGCATGGTATCGTAGATAGCCAGACCGGCGGTGACAACTCCTCCCGGCGAGTGGATATAGAGACTGATATCTTTCTCAGGATCCTCCCTTGCCAGATAAAGCAGCTGTGCAACGATGACATTAGCCACCTGATCGTCCACCTGCGTGCCGAGGAAAATGATCCTCTCCTTGAGCAGCAGCGAGTAAATGTCCATGAAGCGCTCACCTCTGGCGCTGCTCTCGACAACTGTTGGTATTATGTTAAGTGGTGATCTTTCCATCCGGTACCTCCGTGTTTATATTATTATCCTGCCCCGTGACCAGTTTGGTCAGGAAATCCATAGCTTTGTTGATGACCATCATATCCCTGAGCGATTCACGTGGACGAGGCTGGCTGAATATGGCCTTCACTTCATCCGCCCTGCCGGGATCTTCGCCAGCCATTTTCTCGATCGACTGGTCAACCTCTACATCGTTGACAATTATGCCCTCGAGCTCGGCGATCTTGCTGGTGACCAGATAGGCCTTGACGCGATCGGCTGCGGCCGGCTTGAGGTCCTCCCTGTGTTGCTCCAAATTCTTCTTAGCATTAACCAGGTAATTCTCCAACCCCTTTACACCGTCGGGGAAATTCCTGGCCTCTTCATTCACTATATGATCGACCTCCCTCTCAACCAGCACGGGAGGAAAATCTATGGCGCTCTGCTCGATTAGCGCGGTGATCAGCTTATGCTCAAACTCCTTTTTCAGGCTGTCGTCGGCCCGCGCCTGCAGCCCCTGTTTTATCTTCTCCCTCAGGTCGGCCAGGTTCTCGCTACCGGCGTTTTTAGCAAAATCGTCGTTGATCTCAGGAAGGCTTTTCTCTTTGATCTCATTGACCTTTACGTTGAATGAATACTTTTTCCCTGCTATCTCCTTAATCTCGTAGTCATCAGAGAAGTCTATTTCGAACGATTTCTCTTCGTCCTTACTCATGCCCTCGATCTTTTCAGCGAAGCCGGGCACCGGATACTTGGATCCCTGGCTGACTTCATATGCGGCATCTTTGCGTGAGAGGATGTTCTCCTCGCCGCGTTTTCCATCTATATCAATGGTGACTATATCGCCGAAACGGATAGCCCTCTCTGCAGGTACCAGGGTGCCGAACTGCAACTGCAGCTGTTCGATAACCTGGTTGACGTCATCCTCGCAAATCTCCTTTTTGCCCAACTCCATCCTGATGTCGCGATAGTTACCGGGAGTAACCTCGGGTTTGGTCGGTACTATGGCCTTGAAAATGATAGGATCGAGTTGCACCAGCTCTATTTTGGGCTGGTCGATGGCCAGTATGGACTCGTTTTTCAGAGCTTCCTCATAGGCTTCAGGCACCAGATGTTCGAGAGCTTCCTGCATTATCGCCTGCTTGCCGATATGCTGCTCGACCAGAGTGGCAGGAGCTTTGCCTTTTCTGAATCCGGGCAGGACAACCCTCCTGGCCAGGTGCTCAAGAGCGATGCCCATATATTTCTCTGTTTCAGATCCCTCCATCTCGACGTTCAAAGCGATCTGGCAGTTCTCTATTTTTTCAGATGTAGTCTTCATATTAACCTTTCACCTTGAGTTATTATAACATTGCAAAATTGGTCTTCAAAAAGATATCGCTCAAACCTGAGGCTCGATTATTTTCAGGTTCAATTCTTTCAGCTGCTCTTCCGATATAGCTGACGGGGCATCCGTCATGAGGTCTACAGCGGCCTGGTTCTTGGGGAAGGCGATGACATCACGGATACTCTTGCTTTGTGTAAGTATCATAACCAGACGATCGATGCCGGGTGCGACGCCACCGTGCGGCGGCGCTCCATACTCCAGAGCCTCCAGGAAACTGCCGAACTTGGCCTCGATCTCTTCTTTTTGGTACCCGAGAATATGAAAAATCTTTTCCTGCATGGCGCGGTTGTGTATCCTGATGCTTCCGCTGGAAAGCTCGTACCCATTGCAGACAATGTCATAGTGGCGGGCGCGCACCTTGCCCGGGTCGGTGTCCAGGAGGGGTATATCCTCTTCGAAGGGAGCAGTAAAGGGGTGATGCATGGAGTCCCACATCTTCCTCTCGCTATTCCAGTCGAAAAGCGGGAAATTCGTGATAAACATAAAAGCCATCAGCTTTGGGTCACACAGGTTCAGCCGTCTGCCCATCTCACGCCTCAGCTCATCCAGCACCTTATTCATCATACATGGCTCTCCCGCCACTATCAGCACCAGGTCTCCCGGATGTGCTTCGAACCTGGTAAGTATACGTCTGATCTGACCGGAATCCAGATGCTTGGCAGCAACGGATCTGATCTGCTCGATGCTGACATTTTCAGCGTTCTCCCCGACGCCGCCTGGTAACCAGGCCAATGTGATAAGTCCGCCGGCGCCGCATGATTTAGCCAGCTCCGTCAGCTCATCTATCTGTTTGTGTGTATAGCCGGCACAGCCGGGCAGGCAGATTCCCCTGATCCTACCGCCTTTCTGAATGGACGACTTGAAGACAATGAATGAACTGGATGAAACTATATCCGAGATATCCTTTAATTCCAGCCCGAAACGTATATCGGGCTTGTCGGTGCCATATCTATCAAGCACTTCGGCATAGGACATCCTGGGAAAAGGCTTTAACAGACGCATCCCCGGTGTAAGGTTCTCAATCAGACCGGTAAACATATCCTCCACCAATACCAGGATATCTTCCTCGTCGACAAAGCTCATCTCAAGATCCAGCTGTGTAAACTCGGGCTGCCTGTCGGCTCTCGTATCCTCGTCGCGAAAACACCTTGCCACCTGATAATATCTCTCGATGCCTGCCACCATAAGCAGCTGCTTCAACTGCTGCGGGGATTGAGGAAGCGCGTAAAACTTGCCGGCATGAATACGGCTGGGCACCACGTAATCTCTTGCGCCCTCCGGCGTGCTCTTGATCATGATAGGGGTTTCTACTTCCACGAAACCCCTGTCATCCAGAAAATCCCGCATATATTTGATGACACGATGCCGCAGGAGCAGATTGTCGCGCATGCCCGCGCGTCTTAAATGCAGGTAGCGGTATCTCAGCAGCAGCGCTTCGTCCACATCCACTTCTTCGTTTATATAAAATGGCGGTGTTTTGGATGTGTTGAGTACTTTCAGCCCGCCTGCCAGTACCTCGATCTCTCCGGTGGGCAGTTTCAAGTTCTCCGCCCCCTTCAACCTGCGTTCAACTTTTCCCTCTACCTGAATTACATACTCATTACGCAGCCCGGTGGCCATGGCATGGATATCCGGTGCGAACTCGGGATTAAAGACCACCTGGGTGATACCCTCGCGATCGCGCAGATCGATAAAGATCAGCCCGCCATGATCCCTGCGCCTGTGCACCCATCCGGCCAGGGTAACCGCCTTACCTGTATCTGTTGCCCTCAATTGGCAGCAACTATGAGTTTTTAGCAAAATACCCTCCCGGAGGTAAAATTATATCGTAAATACGTTTATACTGCACATAGTCCGGAGCCGGACGCACAGGTCCGCGCAGATGGGATAAAACATCGGCAGTAATAATCAGCCAGCGCCGTCAAGCGATTTGTATCTTTCGCGCAATCCCGGCTTCTCGATCTTGCCTGTGGGATTTCTGGGCACTCTGTCGAAGAACACCTTCCTGGGCACCTTGTGCCTTGCCAAATTGTTTCTGCAGTAGTCGATGATCTCATCTTCGCTGACGCTTGCGCCCGGCTTGCGATCAACGATGGCAACGGCGATCTCGCCCAGCCGTTGGTCAGGGATTCCTATGACAGCCACGTCGTTTACCGAATCCAGATTATGTATGGCATCCTCCACCTCGACCGGGAATATGTTCTCGCCGCCAGTGATGATGACGTCCTTTTTCCTGTCGACCAGGAAGATGAACCCGTCTTCGTCCATATTGGCCATATCACCCGTGTGGAGCCAGCCGTCGCGCAACGCCTCGGCCGTTTTCTCGGGATTTTTATAGTACTCCTTCATCACACCCTCGCCCCTCACAAGCAGTTCGCCTATCTTCCCTGTTCCCAGCGCTTCGCCGTTTTCAGCGACTATTTTAGTCTCCCAGTTGAACCCGGCTTTCCCGATCGCCCCCACCTTATGGACGTTTTCCACGCCGAGGTGCACGCATCCCGGCCCGCTGGCTTCGCTCAGGCCGTAATTTGTATCGTATTGCATACCTGGAAAAGCCGCCATCCAGCGTTTGATCAAAGAAGGGGGCACGGGTTGCGCCCCGATGTGCATCAGGCGCCAGCAGCTCAGGTCATAATCCTCTTTTTTAATCCGGCCGTCTTCCAGCGCCACCAGTATGTCGTGCGCCCAGGGCACCAGCAGCCAGACGATTGTACCTCGTTCCCTGTGAACGGTCTCCAGTATATTATGCGGATTGACCTCTCCCAGCAGGGTCGCCCTGCCCCCGGTGATCAGGCTGCCAAACCAGTGCATCTTTGACCCTGTGTGATACAGCGGTGGAATAAGCACGAAATTATCCGACTTCTCCTGTCGATGGTGGGCATATTCGGTCACAGCGGCGCACCTCAGGTTATCGTGTGTCAGAAGTATGGGCTTGGGTGTGCCCGTTGTACCGGAGGTAAAATAAAGGCTGCAGGCTTCGTCACGGCTTATGTCAACGCGCGGACATGAGGTGGGACGCCGGTTAATCCAGCTTTGATACGCAGCCATATATCCCGGCATTCTTTCACCGAAGGCAAGTATACCCTCCACCCCGCTGAACTGTTTCTTAACAGTATCGACTCTCTCGATAAACTCCTCGCCTATGATCATGTATCTTGCCCCGGATATCTCCGTGCAATAGAGAAAATCACCGGCGGTAAACCTGAAATTGAGCGGCACCACCCACGCCCCACTTCTTAATATACCGAAATAGACAATTAACCAATCGATTGAATTCATCATCCACATGATGACGCGGTCGCTCCTCTTGACACCCATTTCGATCAGGGCGTTGGCAACCCGATTGGCCTCTTCATCCATCTGTCTCCACGACATCTCCCGACGATAATTCAGGCTGGGCTTGAGCTCGATCAGCGCGCAGTCGTCCGGATACATCCTGGCGTTTCGGGACAGCATCTCAGGTATTGTAACCATCAACTCATCACCTCACAATAACACAGGCAGTGCCTTAATATGTTGCCAGACCGGGCAGGAATGTTGCAATCTGCGGAAACGCAAGCAGTATGATCGCAGCAACAGCCAGAGCGGCCAGAAAAGGCAATATTCCTTTGAAAATGGTCTCGAGCGGCACATCGGGGGCGATACCCTTGATGACATATACGTTCAAGCCCACGGGAGGTGTGATAACACCGATCTCGGTAACCAGCACTATGATAACGCCGAACCAGATTGGATCGAAGCCCAGCGCCAGCACCACGGGGTAGAAGATGGGTATGGTCAGTGTGATGAGGGCCAGCGAATCCATGAAGCACCCGCCGAGCATATAAATGATTATGATGATGCCCATAACGGCCACGGTCGGTATGGGCAGGGATCCAACCCATCCTGACAGCATCATGGGTATTGTGGTTATAGCAATGAAATGTCCGAAAACGGTAGCGCCGGCCACGATGATCATGACAAAGCAGGTGACGCGCACACTGTCCTTGAGTGCGTTGACAAACCCTGCCCAGGTGAGCGTCCTGGTGATCAACCCGATGAGAACGGCCCCAGCCACACCCGCGGCGCCTGCCTGGGTGGGGCTGAACCAGCCGAAGAATAGTCCCAGAATGACGAAGCAGAAGAGGAATAGCATCTCTATGATGCCGGTCAGCGCCTCCATCTTCTCCTTGAAAGTGGAAGCTTCGCCGGCAGGCGCCATCTTGGGATTGCGCATACAAATGACGGCAACGGTGACCATCAGAAGTGCGGCGATCAGCAGGCCGGGTAGCACGCCGGCCATAAAAAGCTTGCCGATGGACTGCTCGGTGAGTATGCCGTAGACGATAAAGATGGTGCTGGGCGGTATCATAATGCCCAGGGTGCCCGCTGCAGCTACAATCCCGGTGGCCATTGAACTTTTATAGTTGTAGCGTTTCATCTCAGGAATGCAGACCTTGCCCATGGCGGCGGCAGTGGCGCTGGTCGAGCCGTTGATGGCGGCGAAACCGGCGCAACCGATGACAGTAGCCAGGGCCAGACCGCCCGGGAACTTGCTGAAGAGCACATAGCCCGCATCATATAAGCGGCGGCTCATGCCCGACTCGGAGGCTATACAGCCCATCAGAGTGAACATAGGTATGACGGTTAGCGAATACGATGAGAAAACATCGAAAAAGTCGCGGGCAAGCAGGTTCATGCCTGCTGCAGGTGTAACTACGATACTGAACCCGATGAGGCCTACAAGGGCCATGGCGAAGCCCACCGGCATACGCAGCAGGAAGATTATAATCAGGACGACCACGCCGGCTATACCGAGCGTTATGTTGTCCATATTATTTCATGTTCCTCAGCATCTTGATCATCTGCATAATCAGCACCAGCACAACGGCCAGGCTGCATAATCCCAGCGCCCAGACAAAGGGATAATAAGGTAGGCGCAAGGTCATAGAGACTTCACTGCTGGACTGCAGAGACAGGCCGTAGCTGAAACTTTGCCAGGCCAGTATGATGAAAAGGCAGATACCCAGACAGTACACAATAGAAGCGATGGTCTTCTGCGCTGTGCGCGGCAGTTTTCTCACCAGCATCTCCACTTCGATATGCCCGTGCGTGACCTGGGTCTGTGCGATGGCAAATGCGATAGCAGCGACGCTGAGCAGGCTGACCAGCTCTATGCCGCCCGGCAGCGGAACCTTGAAAAATTTGTTCCCGCATATGTCGACAAGTACCAGCATGACCATCAGAGTAAGGCTGGCGCAGGCTACCCAGTTAAGCCATCCCGCAATGCTGGTTACTGCCTTCACGAACTTGTCGAACATCATAATCTACATCGGTATGGGTGGCAGGCGTAATTACGCCTGCCACCCATACTATCCGTTGTCGGTAATAGCTACGTTATTTTGCGAACTCTGAACTGACGAATTCTATACATTCCTGATCGGTGGGGGTTTTGCCCGCCCAGTACTGAGCCCTTTCCATCAGGTATTTTTCATACTGCTCGGCGGGCAGGCCTTTGGCGTCCCTTTCCTGAATATATTGGTCTTTGAGCGACTGCGTGGCCTTCACCCATTTGGCCACCTCTTCAGGGGTCAGTTCGATCACCTCGCGTCCTTCGAATGTCTTGAAGAACTGAAATCCGGAGATGTCGTACCAGGTCCAGGTCTTGGCATGCTTTTCAATCCACTCATTGCTCACATCCGTGAAAACCTGCTGGATATCGGGAGGGAGGCTGTCCCACTTATCCTTATTGATTACTACGAACATATTGGCAGTGCTGCCGACCTCCGGGCACTCCGTGACATATTTCACTATCTCGGCCTGTTTCCATCCCTCCAGCGTCTCACGAGGGGTGTAGCTGCCATCGATGGTGCCTTTGGACATCAGCTCATACGCTTCACCCTGGGCTGCGCCGTATCCTTTGCCGCCCAGCGCTTCGATGATGCTGGCACCGACGCCGGTGGATCTTATGACCATGCCCTTCAGGTCCTCGATCTGCCTGACAGGCTTCTTGACAGAGAAGATAACGCTGGGGCCATGGGCATGGAAGTAAAGCACGTGGACGTCGTCGAATTCCTTCGGTTTGAACTCGTTATAGAAATCGTTGGCCACCCTGGTTGCCACATAACCGTTGAGATAGCCGTGCGGCAAGTCTACCATCTCACCTGCCGGGAAACGTCCCATGGTGTATGACAGCACCGACATACCCATATCCGAAAGGCCATTCACAACACCGTCGTATACCTGCGGCGCCTTGGTCAGGGTGCCGCCCGTGAATACCGTGATCTTGACCCTGCCGTTGGTGCGGGCGTTGACCTCATCGGCAAATTTCTGGGCCAGTATGGAGTTTTTATGCACCGGGGGGAAGAAAACGCTGTAGGTGAATTCATATGTTTTGTTGTCGGTGACCGCCGCTGCGGCCGAAGTATTCTCCGAAGGCGCCGCGGGCGCCGGGCCGCATGATGCTGCCAGGGCTATAACCAGCAGCGATGCCACTAATGCCTGAATGAACACCGTCCTTTTCATAGATATACCTCCACTAAGATTAATAATACGGGGACAACCGTGATTAAGGGATCAGCCGGGTTTGGATTCGTGACTCCAGCGCCGCCGGGAAGATCCGGCAGCTTGTCCAGAGCCACTATCGGTAGATATATTTGTTAGCGTGCATTTAAGTTTATGTTTATTCACTGCCTGCCACGACGGCAGGTCTCAAACAGTATATTATATTACTACGAATAGCCGCAAACCTGTCAAGTCCCGGTGAGACGGGGTTACTGTCTCTGATTTGTCGGTTTTGAGTTAGAGAGACCTTGCAAAACATTATACCGCTATCCTTGATATAGATTTTAATAGTTC
>JAFGHL010000048.1 GCA_016930155.1 Dehalococcoidia bacterium
GGGTAGTCGGTATCTGGGAGTTCCAGTTGAATAACATGACCCCGGAAAACATCGAATTGTACGAGCGGTTTTACCAGGAGGGAATGGTACCTTCGGAGCGAGACAGAAAAGTAGGGCTATTCCGCGTTATTCCTGTTGAGAAAGAGATACAGGGGAGCACCGAGGTTCAGCCATATGAGAAGGTGTCGGAGATCATCGAATCAAGCACCAGGTTTGCCGTGGCCGATTGCATCTGCCGGAAAGAAAGCAGGATGCTGGGGAAGGGATGTGACAAGCTGCTGGAGGCTTGTATGAGTTTTGGGCCGGCAGCGGATTTTTACATCGAAAACGGACTGGGCCGGGAGATTACACAGGAAGAGGCAAGGCAGATACTTCAGAAGGCCGAGGAGGATGGCCTGATTCATTGCTCCTGGAACCACGCGAAGAACAAGGATTTTATATGCAACTGCTGCGGCTGCTGCTGTAAGGTTTTAGCCCTTGTCACAAAATACGGTAATCCGGCAGCCGTAGTAAGGTCAAACTACTATGCCGCAAAGGATGAGGAGACGTGTACCGGCTGCGGTACCTGCGTGGAGCGGTGCCAGGTAGGCGCCATACAATTTGAAGACGACCTTACCGTCATCAACAGGGAAAAGTGCATCGGCTGCGGGCTTTGTGTATCCACCTGCCCCACAGAGTCGATTTCCATGGTTAAAAAATCACCTGAAGAAGCCTCGGCCGTTTTCTCCGGTTATCTTGAGATGCTGCAGGCGATGGGGAAAGAAACGGGAAAGAAATTCCCCTTCGAATAGGATTAGAGGACTGGTCCTAAAAAGCCCGGGTTAACGGTTATTTCTTCCTGTACTTGCGATACAGTTCGATAAAGGTGATATTCAGGGCGATGGCTAAAAAAAGAGGTATCAGGAGCACCCACAGGTTTTTATATATATCGATGCTAAAATACTGACAGATGAAAACGACAGCGAAGGCTATTATGGTACCCAACGCTCCGCAGCCAACGGCTAGATAAATCAGGTCGGTGATGAAACTATCGCGCCCGCTCATTTCAAGCTATGACTCCATAATCAGCGCCACAGCTCTACGATAAGCCACGGCGAGGCGAAAGTCAAGGCGCTGTCACATTGACTAAATAGAGAGGCTGACGTAGAATCCAAAGTAGTAGATAAGCCAGTTAGAACTGATAGAGAAAAAGTAAGGAGGATAAAGAAAATGTCACGATTATTGCCTGTTACTTTAGTTTCAATTATTTCCTTAATCCTTATATCCGTAATAACATCCTGCGCTCCCACAGGAGATACTACTGGTGTATCAGTCGGCGATATTGACGCCTTCCGCTCGTCGTTAGAGGATAGCGACTTTACTTTGAAACTGGCGCCGTTTGTCCATGTGGACTTGGTTAAACTATACGAAGCCGGGAAATTAGCCAATGCTGCCGGCAATAACGCCGGTGCGCCTTATAGGGGGGTGTTTGGTGCTATTCCAGATAATGTGAACATAACGGACTTGAAGGACATATCTAACGCCCAAGAGAAGATGGAAAACTTTTTATATAGTACTCCCGGGCTGATACAGGGATGGCAGATGAATCCCGATGAGGCACTTGTTATCGTCACCAAGACCCCTCCGGAATGTGCCTATTTCAGCTACTGTGGTTTCATCTTCTATAAATACTATGAAAAGGACCAGCAGCGTCAATGGGTCTGGACCAGCTATAATGACCCGCTGAATAAGCTAACCATCAAAACCTCCGGTACCCCCAATGGGGCAAAGGGTAACCCCTTCAACCAGGATACCATCATAATCGTCACGGCTGATAAAGGTACAGACCAGCGGATACGCAGCGCTGCTGTATCAGCAGGGTATTCCGAGGATATCATAAACACATATGTAATCCCAAGCTCAATGGTCAAGCTGGGCACAGGTCCCGAGTTTGACACCATTGTCTTCGGGCAGCGTATGGCGCTCTTTGCCGATGAAAAAGCAGGTGAGGAATATGTAAATGCCGTATCGGCAGCCATTCGGGTAACACCTAAATCACAGGTAACGCTCGACCCGTTTCCAGCGCCTGAATTACGCGTCAGGGGTACGGGCAAAACCGAGGTGGACTTGCAGCCGGCGCTAGATGATCTGCGCCGGGCTATACTGGCAAAGTACAGCGACCTTTCAGCGAATGAGCTGGAAACTTCTCTCTGGCTTCCTGAATCTTACGAGGCGGTCCAGACAGAGACGTATGTGGCAGGAGAAAGCCGCGACACGGTCTACCTGCGCTGCAATACCTTTACGCTGGGCGATGACCCGGATGAGTTTGTTATCGTCTACGGAGTCAACCATGCCGCCAGCGGAAAAGCTACCTACTCGAACTGCTCCTTCTACGGCGAGGCTGGCTGGAATGGGGTAGCCGGTATCTATAGCCCCCAGTATACAGGCAGCGCTGAGGAGTATTTACCCGGCAACCCGCTGGCTAAATATCTTTACGTGTGTAAGTTTGCGCGTAGCTGCGGTTCTGAAAAGACCTGTGTGGTAGTGCCAACGGGACCCGGAGCATATGGAGTCGGGCTTGATGAGACTGCCTTTGTGGCGATTCGTGCCTATTTGGAGCCAGCTACCAAGGTAGGCCCTGCCTATATGGAGCTGCTTTACGACCGGGCTATCAAATTCAACAGTCGCTAATAGCACGACTTTTTTGGGGATTGCCATGCCTCCGGCTGGCAATGATAGAAAAAGAGCCGGCAATGAGAGGCAGGAGTTGATAAGCAAACAGGCTCCGATTTTTGTCGGAGCCTGTTGATTTGACCGAAGCGGCGTTTAGCTGGTGAGAATCTTCAGCGCCTCTTTTCTGTAAGCATCCATAAGATAGGGTATGCCGGTGACCTTGGCGCAATCTTCAGTCAGGGACATTAGCTCTTTGCGGGTGATTGCGGGCAAATTGAAACATCGGGCACCAGCCATCAGTTGCTGCAAGCCCACCTTGATTTTATCAGCGTAGCTGTATATACCGATGGCGCCCAGAGGGATGTTCTTCATTTCATTGGCGCCGACTATGTCCTTTACCTGCTCGTAACAGACGAAGATTTCCTCGGGAGCCGAGCCGAACTGGCTGATGGTTTTCGGCAGATTGCCGTCCTTGAGCCATTCGGCGGTATTTTTGCCTACCATCCCCGGGATCATCAAGGCCCGGCCCATGCACACCGCCCTGGTGAAAGGTGCGCCCAAGGCAAGTGCCTTAAATACGCCGTCTTCGCTGCTGAAGCCGCCGGCGAAGGCCATGTCAGGCGGTCGCTGGCCTTTATCAGCCAGCATCTTGGCGAACTCGTAGGCTGCGGCATGGAGGTATAGGCTTGGAATACCCCACTCCTCCATCATCCGCCACGGGCTCATGCCGGTTCCACCGGAGGCACCGTCTACAGTGAGCAGGTCGATTTTGGCTTTCGAGCCCCACTTAATGGCCATCGCCAGCTCACGCAGACTGTAGGCACCGGTCTTCAAGGTAATGCGTTTGAATCCGAGGTCTCTCAGGCGCTTAACCTCGGCGTGGAAACCTTCCTCGTCGACAAAACCGAGGCGGCTGTGCCTTTCGAATTCCTTAAGAGCGCCTTCCTTGAAGGCGGCCTGGTTGATGGGGTTTGAAGGGTCCGGGGTGATAATATATCCTCGCTTCTGTAGCTCCAAAGCTCGCTCCAGGGTGTTGACCTTAATCTCTCCACCGATACATTTGGCGCCCTGCCCCCATTTCAGCTCGATGGTCTCTATGCCGTGCTTTTTAATGATATATTCAGCGACACCCAATCTGGTGTCCTCGACATTCATCTGGACTAAAATCTCGCCATAGCCCTGGTGATAACGCTTGTATATCTCGATTCGGCGGTCCATATCAGGTGCTGCGGTTACCTTGCCTTCGGAATTGCGCTCCAGACGCGGGTCAATGCCACACACATTTTCTCCGCAGACCAGAGTAACACCGCTGATGGCAGCACCGACGGCAAAGTGTTCCCAGTTCTTTCGCGCTATCTCGGTAGAGCCCAGAGCGCCGGTGAAAATAGGAACCCTCATCTTCACCTTGATGTCCCAACCGTATTCGGTTTCCGTGTTCACCGCCGGGAAAAGGGCGGTATCAGGGTCGCCGACAACACCTTCAGGTAGTCCTGCGGCTCCTAGGGCATAGCCTTGAATGTTGAGATGAGAGTAATCAATGGGATATTCCTTATCGCCGCCGGCGGTTATTTCACCGAAGGGACCGGGATAAATTAACTCCCGGCCGCGGAAGGTGGCTTTGAAAACCTCACAGTTCCCTGTGCAGCCGTCAATGCAGCGGGAGCAGA
>JAFGHL010000049.1 GCA_016930155.1 Dehalococcoidia bacterium
ATAGCCAGTGATACACCGTCCACCGCTTTGACTTCCCCAAGGGGACGGGGAATCAGCCCGGCGGTAATCCGGTAATACTTCTTAAGGTCCTTGATCTGTAAAACGGGTATACGCTCCATGCTACTTACCGTCTTTTCCTTCATTATATAGATGGCAGGCTACAGAATGAACATCAGAGATGTACGAAATCGCTGGCACCGACGAATGGCATATCTCCATGACGCTGTGGCACCTGGGATTGAAGGGACAGCCATCCGGAAGCTCAAGGGGATTAGGCGTGCTGCCGGGAATAGAAGGCAGCCTCCTGGCGTCCGTTGAGATATCAGGCAGGCAGCTGATCAACCCTCGCGTATAGGGATGGGAAGGATTCTTCAAAATGTCTTCAACCGTACCGGTCTCCATCACTCTCCCGCCATATACCACAGCCGCCCGGTCGCCTATCTCATGCACCAAGGACAGATCATGCGTGATAAAAATTATCGACATGTTGAGCCGTGCTTTCAGCTCATGCAGTATGTGCATGATCTGTGCTCGTATGGTAACATCGACAGCCGTGGTCGGCTCGTCGGCAATTAAAATACGCGGATTGCACGAAAGGCTCATGGCAATCATGGCCCGTTGCTTCATGCCTCCTGACATCTGGTGTGGATACATACCCAGGGTTCTTTCAGGTTCAGGTATGCTCATGTCCTGCAATAATTCCCTGGCCCGGGCCCGACTGTCCTCCCTGCTGATATGTCCGTGCACATTTATCTGTTCGATTATCTGGTCACCAATTGTGAACACCGGATTAAGGGCGGACTGAGCATTCTGAAAGATCATGGAGATATCCTTGCCCCTGATCTGCCTCAACCTGGCTGACGAACAATGGACCAGGTCGGATCCTTCGAACTTCACGCTGCCATCGACGATCTTGCCCGGCGGACTGTCAAAAAGCCTCAGCAGCGACAGGGCGGTAACAGACTTCCCGCAGCCCGATTCACCCACCAGGCACAGGCATTCGCCTTCCTTAAGGTCGAAGCTCACGCCGTTAACGGCTTTGACTATGCCCCTGTTGGTGTAGAACCAGGTATTAAGGTTATTTACTTCCAGCACCGTTGAAGGCATAGCCAAAATTAACTTCTCTCCATTTCAACTTCACATACTTGCCTTGGGATCAAAGGCATCGCGCAGGCCGTCGCCGAAGAAATTAAATGACAGCACGGTGAAAAACAGCATCAGGCCCGGCTCCACGGCCACCCACCAGGCCGTATCCATGGTGTGCTGCCCGGCATTAAGTACTGTACCCCAGCTGGTGCTCATGGGATCGCCCAGGCCGATGAAACTCAGGGATGCCTCGGCCATGATGACACCGGGTATGGACAGCGTAGCCATCACGATAACCAGCGAGATCACGTTGGGAATCATATGGTTGAAGACAACCCTGGCATCGCTGGCGCCCAGCGCCTTAGAAGCCGTTATGAAATCACGCGTCCGTAGCGAAAGGGCCTCGCTGCGTATCAGTCGCGCCGCCCCCGTCCAGCCGGTCAGACCTATCACCACTACTATTATGGCCAGGCTCGGCCCGAAGATAAACACGATCAGTACCAGCAGCAGAAAGAAGGGGAAAGTCATCATGATATCCGTAAAGCGCATCAGTACATTGTCCACCCACCCCCCCATGTAAGCGGAAAGCACACCGAGCAAAGTGCCGATAAATATGGCAATACCCGAAGCCAGTAATCCCACCAGCAGGGAAATCCTGGCGCCGGAGAACAGCATGGCCAGCATGTCCCTGCCCTTGCTGTCGGTCCCCAGCGGATGGTCGGCCTGGCCGTATATAGTTTTAGTCTCAAATGTACCGGTTTTTATATCGTATACGGATTGTTCAATGGAGGCACCCAGCGGCGGCAGGTTGGCGATCTCGAAATCAGCCTTCTGAGGGTCCTGTGTAAGCAGGGGGCCAAATATCCCAACCAGCGTCAGAAAAATTATAAATCCCAGGCCGACGAGGGACAGCTTGTTCTGCTCCAGCCTCTCCCAGTAATACCGGAATAGCCGGTGGCCGCCACGGGAAGGGCTTTTCACAGTGTTTACAGGCGTCGTATCAATCATACCTTATCCTCGGATCAAGATACGTATAAAGGATGTCTGTTGCCAGGTTTATAAAAAGCACCAGGAAAGTGCCGATCAGTGTTACAGCCACCACCACGGCATAATCATTAGCAAAGATAGCGTTAAACGATACCTGCCCGAGCCCCGGTATGCCGAAGACGATCTCCGTCAGGTAAGCGCCGCCGAAGACGACGCTGCCGAGGTCGAACATGATGATGGTGACCAGCGGCAATATGGCATTCCGCAAAACATGCTTGCCTATAACGGTACGCTCGGGCAGCCCTTTTGCACGCGCCGTGGTGACGAACTCCTTGCGGAGGTTATCCAGCATGGCCGACCTGGTATAGCGGACGTAGGCAGCCAGTTCGCCTATGCCCAGCGCCATCACAGGCAATATCAGCTGCTTCAGGTTCTGCAGCGACCAGATGGGATAGCTGGTATCATAATAGGTCTTGAACCAGCCAAGCTGCACGGCAAAGACTAGTATCAACATCAGGCCCAGCCAGAACCCCGGCACAGATATCCCGATAAATGAAAAAATAGAAGCAGCGTAATCGATCTTCGTATTCTTCTTGACCGCCGACAGCATCCCCAAACCCACGCCCAGCAGGATGGCAAAGATAGTCGCCAGGAAAATCAGTTGAAATGAATAGATCCAGTGTGAAGCTATCAGGTCAACCACCGTCGAAGAGCTGCTGAATGACCATCCCAGCTTGCCCTGCAGCAGGTTCCCCATGTAGCCAAAGTACTGCTCATACAGGGGCTTATCCAGGCCGTAGCGGGCTTCGATGGCCTTGGTCACCGACTCCACGTCCTGCCCCTTGGCAGCTATATTAAGTATATAGCGGTCCACCGGCGAGGTAGGGCCGACGCGCAGCAGTATAAAAGTGATCGTGAGGATACCCCAGGCGATGATTAAGCTGTATAACAGACGCTTGATAATATAGCTGCGCATATAAATTAGTTCAGTGCAGCGCCGCAGTATCCAACAGAATATGCCTGAAGGGCAATCTACTCAAAACGCCACATGTAGTAATTATAACCCATGTTAATGCCCGGTTCGATGCCGGCAATGGTTTTCTGGAAGCCCCGGTTGCCCCTGGTATAGACGATAAAATCAACCGGCTGCTCCTCCGAGATAAGCTTGGCCAGCTCGGAGTACATTTTTGCCCTTTCTTCCTTATCCAGTCCCTCTTCGGATCTGATCTTTTTGAAAAGCTGGTCTACCTGCCCATTAAAAAAGCCGAAGGAGTTTAGGCCGCCGTCGCTGGCGAAAAATACCCTGCTGCCCGAGGGGGCCACCGGGTCGGTATTATGTCCCATCAGCGTCAGGTCCCAGGCCTCCTCGCTGACAGCTTCCGGACCGTTATTGTAGCGCGCTTCGCCTCCGGGCACCTTGTTCATCAAATATTGTCTGAGCAGGGTGGGCCATTGTACCCACTTGACTTCCACCTCAATGCCGATGTCAGCAAGTTCCTGCCGTATCAATAACGATAATGACTCCACGACATCGCTTCCCGGTGTCGTGACCAGCAGGAGCTTGACCGGTTGACCGTCTTTGTCAAGAACTACAGAGCGCCCATTCACACTGGAGTACTGATAACCGGCCTGCTTGATCAGCTCGACGGCCTTCTCTTTGCCGTTCAACGGCGCAACGCCCAGCTTGATTACCGTGTCGTCGCTGTACCAGGGCGAACTGGAGGGAATAAAACTATAGGCCGGCTCGGCAAAACCGAGGTAAATCTTTTTAACTATTGTGTCCTTGTCGATCGCCATGGAGATAGCCTGCCGCACCATTTTGTTGCCCAACCCTTCCCAGCCGTTTTTCCTCTGGTTATAGGCAATGATGTTATAGCCACGCGTAGGAACCGTGTAAACATTAATGCCGGGCATGTTTTTATATTTAGCTACATTGTGGGGCTCGATGCCGCAGTACGTGATATCTCCTGCCTCCAAAGCTGCCTGCATCACAGCCGAAGTACCGAACATCTTTACTATATAATTATCAAAAAAAGGCGCTCCCGTCTCTTTCCCCAGGAAAAAGTCGGGGTTTCTGGCCAGCACATACTTATCGTTTTTCAGCCATTCTTTAAACTTATAGGGCCCCAGGTTGCCCGTGTAAGACAGGTCATTGAATTCCTTAGCCTGGGTAAAAGCGTCGACATCGCCTTCGTATTTAACCGCGATATACCTGGGATAAGGTATCATGTCATACAGCGTGTGTACGAACTCCGGCTGCACCGTTTTGCGCATGATGGTGAAAGTCGTATCGTCTATCACAGCAGGAGTTACAAACTGGTTCTCACCGTCCACTTCCTCCTGCCAGTCGTCCTTGTAGTTATAGTTCAGCCAGTCGGAGAACATCAGGTTCTTTAACGTGTAAACATAGTCTTCGGCGGTTACGCTGGACCCGTCGCTCCATTTCATATCGTCACGAATATTGATGGTATATACCAGGCCATCAGGCGAAACTTCAATATCCTTAGCCAGGCCGCGTAATACCACCTTAAACTGATTGTCATAGGAAGCCAGCGATTCCAGAGTATACCCGGCATAGGCGAAGGAGGAGGCGTCAGCCGCCAGGATCCAGTTTAACGTTTCTGCTTCGCCACCCGCCACATCACCCTCGATGAAATCTCCTTTAGTCAGCTGTGCGGATGGAGTAGCACAGCCTGATAAAACAGCAAAAAGCAGCAGCACCGTTGTTAAGGTCCAGGTTACCCTTTTATTACTATTCAATACAGACCCCTTCAAAGCTAATATTTATTCAAAATACCAGAACTGATAGTTATATAAAACATTGATCCCGGGTTCCACACCTTTGAGGTTTTTGCTGAATACATAGTTGTCCTTGTAGAAGACCAGGAAATCAACCGGCTGGGCATCTGTAATGACCTGCACCAGTTCACTGTAAATTTGCTTGCGGCTCTCCGGGTTTATCCCTTCCACGGAATTGGCCCTCTTATAAAGCTCGTCTACCCTGGCATCAAAGTAGCCGAACAGGTTGAACTTGCCCGTTGTTGTAAAGAATTCGCTGCTCCCTTCCATGGCCAGCGGATTAGCATGTGAGGAAAGTATCACCAGGTCCCAGGGCTGACCACTGACGGCGCCGGGGCCGTTGTTAAAGGCAGGCGTCTGGTCGCTATCTGGTACCCTGTTCATAAGGCCATCCATGAAAATAATCTCCCTGGTGGAGAACTTGGGATTGACATCCAGACCAATATTCAGCAGGCACTTTCTGATAAGAATGGCCAGGTTCTGTTCGAAGTCGCTGTCTATATCAATCAGGAAATTGAGCTTGATAGGATCGCCGTCCTCGTCGATGAACTTCATCTCCCCGTCAATTTCTTTCTGCTCAAAACCAGCGCTTTTTATCAGGTCGATGGCCGTTTGCTGGTCCCGGCCCGGGTTCATGCCGTAATCCTTCACTATGCTATCGTCATACCAGGGCGAATAGGAAGGGATAAAACTGGTGGCAGCCTGGGCATACCCCATGTACATATCCTGGACGATGGCAGGCTTATTGATCATCATGGAAATGGCCTGCCTGACACGTACGTCTTTCAAACCTTCCCAGCAGTTATCGCGCTGGTTGTAACCCAGATAAACGTAGTAACCGGTCGGTATGGGATAGACATTGACGTCGCCTTTATTTCTCAGAGCAGTGGCTTCCTGCGGCTCTACGTAACCGTAAGATGCTTTACCTGCGTCCAGGGCTTCCGCCATCATGGACTGCAGGCCGTACTGCTTAATCGTGTACTTCTCAAAATAGGGGGCGCCGGTCTCTTTGCCGAGATAGTAGTCTGGATTGCGTCTCATAACAAATCCATCGGTAGCTGACCATGCAATTGGCTTATAGGGGCCCATGTTCCCGCTATAATTCAAATTGGCAAACTCCGGTGCCTGCGTGAAGGCTTCGATCTTATTTTCGTAATGGACAGCTATATGTTTGGGATAAGGCATAAGCTGGTATAGCGCATAGAGAAAGTCAGGGTCCACGGTCTTGCGCACGACTTTAAATGCAGTCGCATCAACTGCTTCAGCGGTCACGAAGACGCTGTTGCTGTCAACCGTCTCCTGCCATTTGGTCACATCTTCGTACGCCAGCCAATCTGCAGCCAGAAGATTATTTATAGTAAAGACATAATCGTCTGCCGTGACCTCTGTTCCATCGGTCCATTTGAGGTCATTGCGTATTGAAGCAGTATAGGTGAGGCCGTCGGCTGCAACCTCAATATCACTGGCAAGGCAGCGCAGATGGATATTAAAATCACTATCATAAACAGCCAGCGGATCCACCATGAAACCGGCAAACCGCCTGGACGCGCCGCCATCGGTCGCCACGATCCAGTTAAGCGTCTGTGCAGTCTCCCCAAGCTGGCCCTCTATAAATTCACCCCTGACAGGGTGCAACTGTGTGCCGCCGCTGCAAGCAGGTAAAATTAAAAGCAGAGTGACTGCCGCCAGCAATATATTAAACAGTCTTTTCATCTCACTCCTTAAAGGCGTTTATTGTATATAACGCCGGTTTTCCATTTTGGTTTCTTTTTCTTCCGTAAGGCCGTTATTCTGTACAGAGGGGCTGACAGCATCAGCAGGATTATTCATAAAATAGGATAGATAGTCCCACCCTAAATACCTCTCAGGTTACGATATTACTCATAAGTAAAAACGCTATATAGTAACACAAACTCACTATCAAATGAAATGCTCTTTAAGCTGGGCAATCAGCTTATCTACCTTCTCCTCCGTATCGGCCCCCACGCGGCCCATTGCGTCATCCACCTTTTGGTATTTGGCAGCGTCATAAATGTCATTCAGACTTTCGTAAAGACCCGCCCGCCGTCCCAGACGGAAATTCAGCCGGTCTCTGAGCGGCATGGACAGGTACCTGTTTATCACTTCCAGGCAGGTCTGCTTTGCTTCCGGGAACCTGCCGTCAATCTCCGGCAGGAGGTTTAAAATATGATCGCTCTTCAGCACGCCGGTAAAATCCAGTTTCTCTACAAAGTCGCCGATCTCCCTGACCACCTCATCCTCACCCTGCACTTCAAGCTCACCTGACTTGACCTGCTCCCACAGCGGCATGCCCTCCATCACGCTCAAAGTGCGCAGCCGGATGAAATCAGGGTTGACCTCATTGAGGACGCGTGCCGATTCAGCGGCATGCTCCTTTGCAAGCTTCCTCCCTCCCAGTCCCGGCATAAAGTATTCCGAGAGCTCGATGCCGGCTTCTTTGATATTTTTACCGCCTTTGATATGGTCGTCTGCGGTCATGCCTTTCCATGTCATCGTCAGCACAGCATCCGACCCGCTCTCCATGCCTACATGAATACGCGAGAGACCGGCATCCTTCAAATCCCTCATCTCTGCAGGAGTTTTCTTGGCCGCCGTCTTCGACCGGCAATACGAGGTTACTCTGTTCAGTCCGGGGAAGGTCGACTTGAGCGATGAGACCACACGCAGCAGGTCCGGCGTGCGCATTATGATGCTGTTGGCATCCTGCAGGAAGGCCGAACTGCCACCGGCCCACTGCCAAAGGGCCACCTGCCTGACGCTTTGATTGACATACGCCTGGCTGTATATGAAGGCTGCCACCTCCCGCTCCCGCCCCAGATAGCCGCTCTTCACGGCAGTTTCTTTCATTCTCTCTACTATCCGGCTGGCTGTGCGGATATCATCCAGCACATCATCTACCGGCCGCAGCTCGAATTTACAATCTTTGTAGGTTATGCAGAACCGGCAGCGGTTCCAAGGACAATTGCGGGTAGCCCTGATGAGCAAAGAATACGCTTCGCTGGGCGGCCGGATCGGCCCGGTCTCAAACTGATAGCTGTTAAGTACCCCGAGTTCCATACTGCCCTTAATTGTAACGCCTATCAGCGCTTGCGGGAAATCACGGCGTTTAACCTGTAATGAGGTTACTGAAAGTGCTACAATTTTAAGTTGTTATGACCGGCAGGAAAGACGATATCAAGGTGATCTCTTTCGATGTAGAGGGGACCATCGTTACCACCGATTTCAGTGCGGCCATCTGGTTCGAGATGATACCGCAGCGCTATGCCGAAAGGTACGGTCTTGAATTCGATGAGGCGACAAGGAGAATACGGAAGGAATACGACAGCGTGGGCGACCAGCGCCTGGAATGGTACGATGTGCAATACTGGTTCACCCGCTTCGACCTCGGCCGGGCCGACATCGCCATGGAGGCGCTGCAAGACCGGGTCATCTACTATCCTGAAACCCGGGAAGTGCTGCACACACTCGCAAAGGATTACCATCTGAGCGTGGCCTCGGGATCACCCAGGCCATTCCTGCGGCACCTGCTGAGGGATGTTGAGCACCATTTTAGAAACGTTTTCTCTTCAACAACGGACTTCCAGCAGGTCAAGACCGCCGATTTCTATCAAAGAATGTGCCGCCGCCTGAGCGTAAAGCCCCGCCAGATAGTGCACATCGGGGATAACCGGCAATTCGACTTCACGGAGCCCGCCAGCGTGGGCATACGCGCTTTTTATCTGGACAGAGAGGGCAAATCAGGCGACGCCGCATCGCTGCGTCACCTCGGACAACTGGCGGATTTGCTAAATGGATAATAATAATATTTGAGGAGGAAAAAATGAGCGTTACCATTACTACACTGGTGGAGAACACCGCAGGAGTACCCAACGTAATAGGAGAATGGGGGCAGAGCCTGCTGATTGAAGCGGATGGGAAAAAGGTGCTCTTCGACACAGGTCCTTCCGGTGCAATCCTCGATAATGCCAGGAACCTTAATGTGGACCTCACTAATATTGATGTAATTGTGATCAGCCACGGCCATTACGATCATACCGGTGGGCTGAAAGCCGTGCTGGCCCTCATCCAGAAAGCGGGGACCAGGCCGGATGGCATCGAGATAATAGGCCACCACGATATCTTTCAGCATAAAAGTGTATATATAAAGGGCATGGAGCCACGATACATTGGATCTCCCTTTTCACGCTCAGAGCTGGAAGCCCTGGGCGCCAGGTTCAACCTGTCCGATAAACCAGTGAAGATAAGCGAAAATATACTGACCACAGGAGAGGTTGAGGTAACCAACGATTTTGAAAAAATTGATGCCATCCTGCATGTACTGGAGGGGGACCAGCACGTTCCCGACCCTGTTTCCGACGACCTGAGCATTATTATCAAGACGGAGAAAGGGCTGATCGTGCTGCTCGGCTGTGCACACCGCGGCATCATCAACAACGTCAGGCATGCACAGAAGATAACCGGCATCGACCGTGTCTATGCGGTCATAGGCGGTACCCATCTCTTTAGCGCCGGGCCTGAACAGATGGCGGAAACCATCAAGGCGCTCAGGCAGATGAACATACAGAAGCTGGGTGCCTCGCACTGCACCGGCATGAAATCGGCAGCCACGCTGGCCAGAGAGTTCGAGAATACTTTCTTTTTCAACAACGCGGGTGTCAGGACAACCTTATAAAGAACTGCGCCGCTGATACAGGTGGACTGCTCCTATTGCAAAAGCAACGATCAGCATCAGTGAGCTAGTCAGCAGGATAATGCCATCACCTACAGGATTGCCCACGGTCAGGCTGCCCGCGTTCGCTTCGCCCACGTAAACGGAATAAACGCCAGGCCAATTTCTGGCTACAGTGAAGGCCACCAGCGCCGAACTACCCCCGGCTACAACAATCCCGCGGCTGTCCTCTTCCTGCCCATTTACGTACAGCTTGACCAGCATATTACCGCTGGCTGTACCGGTATTTGCAACCGACGCCGTAACCGTTACGGCAGTCCCCGGCTTTACCGATGATGAAGACAGGGAAGCTCCCCGCACTTTAAGCTGCGGCAGGTCCACAGGCTGCTGCACATGTGTTGCAGAGCCACTTCCCCCCTTACGCTGCGCAACAATTATCCCCGGTCCCGCCGGGTCGACAATCCTGCCGTTCGCAATGTGATCGATATCGCCCATCCCGCCGTCAACCAGGTTAAGTGTTATTATATTGTCCCCGTTATTATGGCCGACGATGGCTGTTATGTCCGTCCAATTGCCATGGCCGTCACACTGCATATAGCGATGGCCCGCCGGCACCGGGCCCGGGAACTCTAACGTCACCTGAACAGCCTCGCCTAGCGTAAGTCCCACTATCCTGAAAGAGAGGAAGCCGTACGGGAATACGACGCCGGATACGACGCCGCTACCCTCGCATCCGCTGGAAGAAGCAAGGTCCATAATACCGCCGGCAGATGAGGTAATCTTCAACTTTCCCCCATTGTTGACCGCATTTACCACAGCCGTCTTCTCCATAATCAGCTCATAAGCACCTACATCGCAAAAGGCACCCTGCGGCCGGGGCACCCAGCGCTGGTCGATACCCTCAAAAGATACAACATCAGCTTTCTCGAAAGCCGGGCTGTAATCGGTGATGGCATGCGTGTCCGTCCAACCGCCGTTGTTCATCAGTGGGCCAAGCAACGGATCAGTATTGACCTGGTCGGTGAGCTCCGTAAACCCGCAGGTGTTCTCACTATCAATGTTAAACCATAATGAATAGCTGACCGCATCGGGGCCGATATATGCGTTATTGGTCCCTGGATATCCTGCCGTATTGTTGGCGACTATAGTACCGTAAAAATACGACTCGGCATAACCTTCATTGGCAAATCCCCCACCCCTGGATGCAGCCCCCGGGGCGGAGTTGAATGCAATGGTAGCTTCACCAACAGCCATACCCAGACCACCCCACGAGTCATCGTTATAAATACCCGCCCCGCCGACACCAGCCAAACCCAAGCTGTTGCCGCTCACCGTTGAAGCAGCCATATACATGATTCCATCAAAGTTAGCTACACCGCCACCCCCATTTACAGCACTGTTATTAGCAATGCAGCAACCGTATATCTCGATCAGGCTATCTATGCTTAGTATCCCGCCACCCCACTCCGCGGTGTTGTCAACTATGTTGCAATCCATCACCCACAAATCTGAAAACATACACAAAATACCGCCGCCAATATCATGTGAGCCGTTGCGGATAGTAAACCCCTGGATGTCGACATATTCGCCCGGAGCACCTACCAGTATAACGGGATCATTTGCCCCACCATCGATGATTGTCGTCCGTGCCGAGGCCCCGTCCAGGTAGAGAGACATATCAGTGATCTGAATATTCTCCCGGTAAACGCCTTCAGCGACACGTACCCAACTATCGGTGGAGGCAGCGTCAATCCCTGCCTGTATGGTCTTCTTGGGACCGACCGTTGCCGAGAGAGGCACCGGCGAAGAACCGTCATAGCTGTCATTACCCATCGTGCCGTTGACGTAGACATTATCCAGAACACCACCTGCGTAAGTCTGCCGGCTGGGCACTGCTAGGTTAAACCTGTTGATGGAAGTTGAAGGTAGTTGAGTTAGATTATGCGTATCGGGTAACTGTGAAATCCAAGTGGCGTTATCGGAAAATACAGGTCTGGAGTCCGCAGCCACAGGGGTAAAAAGCATAGACGACAACAGGACATAAAATAGTATTAATATGCAGGTTATATAAGCCATATGACGGTTATATGATTTCGTCAGGGCGCAACCTCCGCTTTCTTCCGGGTAATCAACTAAAACTCGCTTAGCTTAACACAAAACGGATATTTCTTAAAGATGAGATTACATGAGCATTGTACAATAGATTTTCAAAATAATACCGGCGAAAATTACGATGCTAAAAACCAGGCTTAATCTAAATCATGCGGAGCCGCTATTACTACAAAAAGCCGGTTTCCACGGATACCGATGTGCCCTGACCCGGTTCAGACTGGATAGTCAACCTTCCTCCCAGAAGCTTCGCCCTCTGCTTCATAATATCCAATCCCATCTGACCGGCGGCCGCTTTGCTCTTCGTGTTTTCAGGAAGCACAAACCCGCAGCCGTTGTCCCTCATGGTCATTTTCACATCACTCGCCGCGAAATCAAGGGTGATCTCCGCCCGGGTAGCCCGGGAGTGCCGCCTGATATTGCTCAGAGCCTCCTGTGCAATACGGAAAATCAATATTTCGGCCTCTGATTTCAGTTTATGCTCCCGGCCGTTGACCGTCACTATCACCCTTATGCCGGTTTCCTGAGTCATGCTCTCGGCCAGCCATTTGACTGCCGGCACCAGCCCCGTGTTATCCAGCACGCTGGCCCCCAGGCCGTGGCTCATTTTACGCATGTTATCGATCACATGCAGCATCTCGGTCTCTACCTTTTCCACCCTTTCCTTGGTCTCACATGGCAGGTCCCCATGGACCCCCGCCTCCAGAGCGTGCAGGTGATTCACGATAACCAGCAGGTCTTGTATGGTGTCGTCATGCAGCTCGCGAGCAATCCGCTTGCGTTCATTTTCCTGTATTTTAAGCATGCGGGCAATCGAGTTCCAGCGCTTGGGCGACAGCTCCTTGACAAGCGCTTTCTCCTGCATGGCAGCACTCCTGGCCAGCGAGATCAAAAGGCCCAGCAGCAGCGCAACCAGGGCAAACAGGCCGAACCTCAAGCTGTCCTCCAGACTAACGATCTCTAAAATCATCCTGGGCAGCACTGCAACCAGGAAGATAAACCAGGTCAACAGCGTGCCGCGCAGGCCGTAAACTATGCTGGCGTAAATAATAGGTATTATAAATATAAAGCTCAGCACCAGCAGGGCAGCCCCATGAGCCGTAGCGATATCCCCACTCCAAGGGAACCAGCCGGTGATATCTATGAAGTTGGCATTGAAGAGCACGATGAAGAAGTCCATGATGATGGCAATAATCCAGATGTGAATGTTCCTCTGAACATTCACCGCCAGCTTTCTGGGTATGTTTGCGCCGTCCTTCATCCTTGCGCTCGCTGATACAAAGCTACTTGGTATCGTCGATGGTGAGAAAGCCCGACCTCAGTCCTGTGGTGACCGCCTCGGTACGTGAGCTGACGCCCAGCTTGGTAAAAATATCTGTGAAATGCCCTTTCACGGTCCTCAAATTAATGCCCAGGTCAGCAGCAATCTCCTTGTTGGACATGCCGGATGCCGCCAGCTTGAGCACCTCCAGTTCACGTACGGAAAGCTTCTCCCCGTCGTCCAGCCTTACGGGCTTAAGCGGGTGGCGGGAGGCCTGGCTGACCAGCTTCCTGCCGATGGCCGGTGAAAGCACCATGTCGCCCACAGCCACAGCCCTTACCGCCTGCACAACTTCCTGGCCGAACACGCTTTTTACCAGGTAGCCGGAGGCGCCGGCCTGCATAATACCCCTGATGCTGTGGTCGTCATCCAGCACAGTCAGCATCAACACAGATATCGCGGGATATTTTTCCTTGATTTTCGTGGTAGCCTCCAGTCCATTCATGCCAGGCATGTTATAGTCCATCATTACTACGGCGGGTGAAAGCTTCCCTGCCATCTCTATAGCCTGCTCGCCGTCAACTGCTTCACCCACGATGCAAATGTCCTTTTCTTTTTCCAATATGCTCCTGACTGCCTGGCGGATAAGCGGGTGGTCATCGACCAGCAGCACCTTAATTGCCGCCATCACGCTATCGCCAGGCCTGTCTATATCAGAGTGGTTCATTACAGTCAGTAATTGTACTCCGCCCGTAAAAACATTCACAAAAACGTATCCTTGGGACGGGTACTTTAGTACACCAACCCCGTACTTCGGGCCACCCTCCTTACCATTGTACGGTCCCAGGCCTCTTGTAGACCATTGGTCCCGCGACTAAACTCTAACTCCAACGGCCACCAGCCGGGGAGAATAACTATGACCATATCTGAAACAGGTACGCTGACCCGGAACTGCGGCAGGCTCGATGAGCTGATGCAGCGCAAGGAACAGCAGATGTCCGGCGGGGGACAGGAACGCATCGAGGCGCAGCACGGCAAAGGAAAGCTGACCGCCCGTGAGAGGATCGACCTGTTTCTCGACGCCGGCAGTTTCGAAGAGATCGACTCGTTCATCCTGCACAACTGCTCGCATTTCAAGATGCACGAGCAGAAGTACCTGGGCGATGCCGTCATCACTGGCTACGGGACAGTCAACGGGCGTCAAACCTTTGTTTTCGCCCAGGATTTCACCGTATTCGGCGGTACGCTGTCGGTTGCTTCCGCCGGGAAGATCTGCAAGCTGATGGAGATGGCAGGCAAGGTCGGGGCACCGGTCATCGGCCTGCTCGATTCGGGCGGGGCGCGCATACAGGAAGGCGTCGACAGCCTGGCAGCCTGCGGAGAGATATTCACGCTCAATACACGCTATTCAGGCGTTATACCTCAAATATCTGTGATCATGGGTCCCTGCGCGGGGGCAGCCGTATATTCGCCGGGACTGACCGATTTTATTTTCATGGTCAACGGCGTCGGCCAGATGTATATCACCGGACCGAATGTAATCAAGTCCGTGACCGGTGAACAGGTCACCTTTGAACAACTCGGCGCAGCAGAGGTGCACTCATCTAAAAGCGGCAACTGCCATTTTGTAGCCGACAGCGAGCAGCAATGCTTGCAAATGGTCAGGCGGCTGCTCGGCTACCTGCCGCAAAGCAACCGGGAAGGCCCTCCCAACTTGGAAGAGGACGGGGATGTGGATATCCCCGATGAGGAGCTGCTATCCCTGGTGCCTGCTGACTCACACAGGTCCTACGATATGAAAAAGGTCATACACAGGATAGTAGACAGGGGAGATTTCATGGAAGTGCATGCCGGTTTCGGCCAGAGCATGCTCACCGGGTTTGCCAGGATGGGAGGCACGAGCGTCGGCATCATCGCACAGCAGCCCAAATGTGCTGCCGGGGCCATAACCGTAGACTCGGCCGATAAGGCCGCACGCTTCGTGCGCTTCTGCGATTGCTTTAACATCCCCATCATAACCCTGGTGGACGTGCCGGGCTACATGCCCAGCGTGGATGAGGAATACAGGGGCATCATCAGACACGGCGCCAAACTGCTCTTCGCCTATTCTGAAGCCACCGTGCCCAAGATCTCGCTGATCCTGCGCAAAGCCTATGGCGGCGCCTATGTAGCCATGAGCAGCAAGAGCCTGCGTACCGACATCAACCTGGCCTGGCCCGGCGCCGAGATAGCGGTCATGGGCCCGATGGGCGCCATCAATATCCTTTTCCGCAGCAAGGTGGACAGGGCCGAGAACCCCGAATATATGCGCCGTAAGCTGGTCGAAGAATATACCAGCGAGTTCGCCAACTCGTATGTTGCCGCATCCAACGGCCACCTGGACGACGTTATCGATCCTAGGCTGACCAGGTCCAAGCTGATTAAGTCGCTCAAACTACTGAAAAACAAGGTCGACACCAACCCGCCTAAAAAGCACGGCAATATTCCCCTTTAAACCGCATACTGCGCATTCGACCGCAGATAATTTGGATTTCACAATAAATTATATAGACAGGAGTGTAAAATGAACGTATTAGAGGAAGTAAAAAAAGCTATTGTCAAGATCCAACCCGGCATCGACGCCGACAAAATCATCCCGGCAGCCAGATTCAAAGAAGACCTCGAGATAGATTCATTGAGCAAGGTGGAGATGGCGCTCGCCCTCGAGGATGCGCTGGATATGACTCTGCAGGATGCGGAACTGGAGGACATCAAGACCGTACAGCATGTGATAGATCTGATCGAATCCCGTCTCAAGGTACGCAATGCCTAGCTGTGTCGTCGTAACCGGCTATGGCGCAGTCACGCCGCTAGGACTCAACGCCGCAGACACCTGGAAAAACCTGGTGTCCGGCGTCTGCGGCATCGGCCTTATCAGCCTTTTCGATACCACTGACTTCGAAATTAAAACCGCAGCGGAAGTGAAGGATTTCAACCCGGTTGATTTCATGGACCCTGCCACGGCCCGCTACTCGGACAGGTATTCGCAGTTCGCCCTGGCAGCCAGCCTCCAGGCCATTGAGATGGCCGGCCTCAAGGTCGACGATTCCAACAGGTACGACATCGGCATTGTGATCGGCAGCGGGGTGGGGGGCATTGGCTCGCTGTCACAGCAGATCAACGTGCTGTCAGCCAGGGGCCCGAAAAGGGTCAGCCCCTTTATGGTACCCATGATGATAGCGGACAGCGCTCCCGCCCACGTTTCTATCAAGACAGGCATTATGGGGCCGAATTTCAGTATCGCCTCCTCCTGTGCCACCGGTGCCGACGCCATCGGGCTGGCCTACCGGCTGATCAGGAACGGCGAAATCAGTACTATGATAGCAGGGGGCGCCGATGCGGCCGTGACGCCCATCGGGATCGCCGGATTCACGCAGGCCGGTGCTCTCTCCAAAAACCCCGACCCGCTGAAAGCCTGCCGGCCGTTCGACAAGGACCGCGACGGGTTTATCACGGCGGAAGGAGGGGCTGTACTGGTGCTGGAGAGCCTGGAGCATGCCCGAAAACGCGGTGCACGCATACTGGCGGAGATCGCCGGATACGGTGCTACCTCCGACGCCTATCATATAACCAAGCCGCTGGAGACCGGCGAGGGCGCGGCCAAAGCCATGGAGCTCGCCCTCAAGAGCGCCGCCCTCAGCACAGTCGACTATATCAACGCTCACGGCACATCGACCCATTTTAACGATCTCAGCGAGACAGCGGCCATCAAGAAACTGTTAGGCGAGGCCGCCTATAAAATACCAGTCAGTTCGACCAAGTCGATGCACGGCCATATGCTGGGCGCTGCCGGTGCGATCGAGACCATGATCTGCTGCAAAGTTATCCAGGAAGGGACCATACCGCCAACCATAAATCTCGTCCACCCCGACCCGGGGTGCGACCTTGATTACGTACCCAACATGGCCAGGAACGCCGATGTGCAGACTGCCATGTCCAACTCTTTCGGGTTCGGCGGCCACAACTCGGCCGTCATCGTCCGCAGATATACGGACGGGCAGGGATAAAATCTGCATGAATACACACGGGCCGTCCGCCGGCGTCGATATTGTAGAAATCCAGCGCATCCGCCAGGCGGTAGAGCGCTGGCAGGACGCCTTTCTCAGGCGCATATACTCGGAAGCGGAGCTGGCATACTGCGGAGAAATGTACTGCAGCCTAGCCGCCCGCTTTGCCGCCAAGGAGGCCGTGGTCAAGGCGCTGGGCGCCGGGGGGGCCAGGTGCCTGAGCTACCGGGAGATCGAGATACTGCCGGGCGAGAACGGGGCCCCCCGTGTGAAACTGCACGGCAATACATTAAAACAGGCCGCTAAACTCGGCCTCAGGGAGGTATCCATATCCATGTCGCATTGTAAAGAATACGCTGTAGCTTTTTCGGTGGGCCATGCTGTATAACACGCCCATCTGCAGCCTGCTCGGCATAAAATATCCTGTTATACAGGGAGGTATGGCATGGGTAGGCACCTGTGAACTGGCTTCCGCCGTATCCGAGGCAGGCGGACTGGGTATTATCGGCAGCGGCCACGCCCAGCCCGCATGGCTGAGGGAACAGGTTCGTCGGATGAGAGAGCTCACAGACAATCCCTTCGGTGTCAACCTCATGGTCGTCTCTCCGTTCCTCAAGGACAACCTTGAGGTTGTCCTTGAGGAACGGGTCCCCGTAGTCACTTTCGGTGCCGGCAACGCCGGCGGCTACATACCCATGCTAAAAGAAGCGGGCATCAAGGTGATGCCGATGGTATCGGCAGTGGCCCTTGCCATACGCATGGACAGGCTGGATATCGACGCCATCATCGCCGAGGGCATGGAGTCCGGCGGGCACATCGGCGATACGGCTACCTTCCCGCTTATACCGCAGATAGTGGACGCTGTCAAAGTCCCC
>JAFGHL010000050.1 GCA_016930155.1 Dehalococcoidia bacterium
AGCGTCTTCTGGGGATAGGGTTCCAGCGAGGCCGGGACCCCTTTGTCATAGTTTTTTAACCATCTTTTGTCGAACAAGTTCAGAACCTCCTTAGATTTGTTATTATGATTAAGCGCCAAACGCCTAATTACCCCTCAATGAAATTACTTTGCTGCTTTTTGCTTGGCTATCTCCTCCTCAACCAGTATGCGTTTCAGTATCTTGCCCACCAGTGTTTTGGGCAATTCGGTCCTGAATTCTACATGCTTGGGCACTTTATAGGCGGTCAATTTCTCACGGCAATGAGCCTGGATCTCCTCCGCTGTCGCGGTCTCCCCCTGACGCAGCACCACCCAGGCCTTGACCGCCTCAACCTGATAAGCGTCGGGTATCCCTGCCACTCCTACCTCCGCCACCTTGGGATAGGTGCTGATAACCTCCTCGACCTCCCGCGGCCAGACCTGGAAGCCGCCGGGTTTGATCAGCTCCTTCTTGCGTGATGTGATAAAGAGACAACCTTCTTCGTTGAGATAGCCGATATCGCCGGTATACAGCCAGCCATTTCGTATCATCTCATCCGTAGCCTCCGGCCTGTTCCAATAACCCACCATTATCTGCGGGCATCTGGCAACGATCTCGCCCTCCGTCCCCAGAGGCATGTCTTTCTCACCTGTCTCAACATCCACAATCCGCAAAATAACATCCGGCAAGGGAATGCCGGCCGATCCCGGCGTCCACTTGCCTTCAACCGGACCCAGGGTAATGGCCGCGGTCACCTCTGTCATGCCGTAGCCCTCGATCAACTTGCCGCCCGTCAAATCCTCAAAACGCCTCTTGGTCTCAGGCAGCAGGGGCGCCGCCGAAGCCACACAGAGCTTCATTGATTTGAAATCAACCTTGCCCGCCTTTACAAGCTTATGTTCCAGCAGCGCAATGAACATCGTGGGAACGGCAGGGAAGTATGCTGGCCTCACCTTATTTATGGTTTTCACCACGTCATCGCGGTCGCGTGGGTTGGGGACGACGGCGAGAGGATTATGGCCCATGATGGAAGTGCCCATCACTCCGGCGAAACCATAGACATGGAAGAGCGGCATGATCATCATGACCACATCATCCCATTCCGTCAGCACACTATCGTTCCAGACCTTGAGCTGCCAGGCCTCCGCAATCAAGCATTTATGAGTTATGATAACACCCTTGGGAACACCGGTAGTGCCTCCGCTGAAAAGGAGCAGCGCAACATCGTCAGAGACAGGCTTATTATCAGGTATGGCGTCGCCGGCGTGCTTGCTCATGAGTTCGGCCATCCAGAGGTCGCCCGTCTGAATCGCTATTCTGTGCCCCTCCTTCTTCTCCTTCAGCAGTGTGAACATAGTCGCCAGGAAAGGTGGAAGGTACTCCTTAATATTAGTGGCAATGACCAGCCTCAGGTTTGTCTGCGGCTGTATCTTCTTGACGGTGGCATAAAAGGGCGTCAATACGATGGCAATCTCAGCCCCGCATTCCTTAATTGAGTGCTGTAATTCATTCTCCGTATACATTGGGTTGAGAGGCACAGGTATGGCGCCGGCCTTCCAGGCTGCAAACGAGCTGATGAAACCCTGCGGGCAGTTGGGCAGGAGTATGGCAACACGGTCTCCCTTCTTCACGCCATTAGCCTTGAGTGCGGCTGCAAATACCGAATACAACCGGACAAGCTCTCCATAGCTGATGTTCCTGTCCTTGAAAATCATAAACCTGTGGTCGGGCCTCTTCTTGGCGGCCTCTTCGACCACGTCCAGGAAAGTCACCGTCGGGTATGGTTCCAGACTGTGCGGCACTCCCGCGTCATAGCTTTTAAACCACGGATACGATTCTGTCATCAATTCAACCTCCCTGCATAATTATTACTGCGGCAGTTATATATGATTGGTTCCCCCTCCCTGTTTACTTGTATCTTCCTCGATCAATACCCTCCTCAATATCTTGCCTATCTGGGTCTTAGGCAAACAGTCTTTAAACTCGATGAAACGAGGCACCTTATAGGCCGACAGCTTGGATCTGCAATACTCCCGTAGCTCATCAGCCGTACAGGCCATTCCTGCATTCAATACCACCCATGCCTTGACTGCCTCGCCCTGGTACTGATCAGGCACACCGGCCACGCTGGCCTCCAAAACAGCCGGGTGTTCATGTAATATCTCCTCTATTTCGCGCGGCCATACCTGGAAGCCGCTGGTCTTGATGATATCTTTCTTGCGGCTGTGCAGAAATAGGTGTCCATCGCTGTCCAGATAGCCAATGTCTCCGCTGTACAGCCACCCGTCCCTGAGCATATTAGCCGTCTCCTGAGGCCTGTTCCAATAGCCCTCCATGAGGTTCGGGGCCTTAATACATATCTCGCCAAGCTCACCTTTTTTCATGCTTTGGCGGCCGGTATCGGCATCGACGATTTTGATGGCCACATCAGGCAGCGGCATACCCACTGATCCTTCCTTATTAACACCCATAACAGGATTGAGCGTCGCGGCCTGCATGGTCTCCGTCATAGCATAGCCTTCCAGCAGACGTCCGCCTGTCATTTTCTCGAACTGCCTCTTAGTATCCGCCATAAGCGGGGCCGCGCCCACTATGCATATCTTCATTCCAGAGAGCCTGACCTTGCCCGATCTCACCAGAGGGTGGTTCATAATCCCGATATAAAACGTGGGCACTCCGGGCATAAAGGCCGGCTTATACTTCCTGATACTTTTAACCACATCGGTGATATCGCGCGGATTCGGTATGAGGATGCAGGACGAATGGTTTATCATTGCCGTTCCCAGCGCACCCGCACACCCAAAAACATGGAAGAGCGGCATGGTCAGAGCAACTCTGTCCTCCCATTTCTCCAGTACAGGACTGAGCCAGGCGTTGATCTGCATCGCCGTCATAATCATGGCGCCGTGTGTGCCCACGGCGCCCTTGGGAGTGCCTGTTGTGCCGCCGCTGAAAAGTATAACCGCCGCGTCCTCAGGCTTGACTTGAATATCAGGTCTTGGGTAGTTTTTATATTGTCGCAGCAGGTCTTGAAACCATACGTCCCCCTTTTGCAGGGATATACGATAGCCTTCTTTTTTCTCCCTGGCCAGCGTGAAAAGCAGGCCCAGATGCGCCGGCAGATATTCTTTGATACTGGTGGCGATGACGGTCCTGATGGCGGTGCTTCCCTGGATATTTTTAACAGCCGCATAGAACGGATTAAGCACGATCACAGCAGCGGCATCCACCTCGGTCAATGCGTCTTTAAGCTCGCGTTCGGTGTAAAGAGGATTAATGGGAACCGCTATCGCGCCTGCCTTCCAGATGCCCTGGAATGCCAGTACCATCTGCGGCGAATTGGGAAGAAGCAGTGCTACACGATCGCCTTTCTTTATCCCAAGTGCAATCAGGCCGGCGGCCAGTGCATCGCTCTGCCGCACAAATTCATGGTACAGAATTTTCTGTCCTTTGAAATAGAACATGGCGCGATAGGGTTTTGCATTAGCCGACTCATCAACAACCTCGATCATGGTCGTTTTGGGATAAGGCTCGAGTGTGCGAGGCACACCTTCATCATAATTCTTAAACCAGGGATAATTATCCATTTCGACTCCGATCCACACAATCAGCGGGTGGGCGTCATCCGTGCTGATGTCAATCGTTAATTGACTGGTCAATTCTATCACAGTGACTCGTTAAGTCAAGTTAGCCAGGAGTCCCCGCAGCGCATTTTTCAATTCGTATATCTACCTATTTAGGTCCTGACTGCCGGCGCAATTGCCCGCAGGCTGCCTGTATGCCCGCGCCTTTCTGTTCCCGCTGTGTCACGGTTATGCCGGAAGTCTCCAGCACGCGGCGGAAAGCCATGATAACGGCAGGATCAGGCCGCCTGTAATCGCTTCCCTGAACCTCGTTGAACGGAATGAGATTCACATGACAGTTCAGCCCCTTAAGCAGTGAGGCCAGGGCGGCTGCTTCAGCATGGCTATCGTTGACCCCTTTGAGCAGGCAGTACTCAAACGTTATACGCCTGCCGGTATGGTTGATGTAATGGCGGCAGGCAGCAATTATATCCTTCAACAGGTAGCGCGACATATTCGGCACCAGCTTCCTGCGCAATCCATCGCCGGCAGCATGTAGCGAGACCGCCAGCGTAAGTTGCAGACTTGCGGAGGCCAGGCGGTATATGCCGGGAACATAACCGATCGTACTAATAGTGATATTACGCATCCCGATCTTCAATTCCTCGTTAAGCAAATGCACCGCAGCCATGGTCGCATCATAATTGAGCAGCGGCTCGCCCATTCCCATAAAGACAACGTGACTGACCCTTCCGTCCGCAGCGAGCATCTTCTCTCGTACGGCGGCCTCTCCAACAGTCAACACCTGGTCAATCATCTCGCCGGCCGCCAGATTACGTTTGAAACCGCCGGCGCCGGTGGCGCAAAAGGCGCAACCTACAGGGCATCCTACCTGAGTGGATACGCAGCATGAGAAGCGTCCCTCGTACGGCATGCCTACGGTCTCCACCAGCTCACCATAGTAAGGCAACAGCAGCAGCTTGAACGTGCCGTCCCTACCGGAACTAATTTTTTCAACAGAGGAGCGCCCCACCTCCCACAATTCATCCAGCTTTATTCTGAACTGAGCCGGGAGATCGGTCATATCATCGATCCGCCGGCAGCCGCGCCTGTATATCCAATCGGCCGCCTGTTTGCCGCGGAATTCCTTTTCCCCGAGATCGGCCGCCAGCCCTTTCAACTGATCGCCGGTAAGACCCAGCAACATTTTTTTCAACATCATGTTTCTCCCTGACCACAACATTATGTAGCACCGTCAAGCAGGCTGCAAGCCGCTATAAATTCGGTTTGACCCCCACGGTTATTAGTAGTAGCATGAAATTGAGGGGCAGTTGGATCGATAAGCCCCGAGGGAGGCAGTAAATGGTCAATAAGCAGGCCATGTTCGTAGAATGGTTCTTTCCTCACGAGTGCTCTCCCCTGCCGGAGGAGCAGAGATAGACTGCGGACGTGCAAAAGGGGAGGGCGTGTAAAACTTCCGAGCTCTCCGTTGAGTAGCAGAGAGGCTACAAAAGATTAAGGATAAAGCACAGTATTGAGGCTTTCCTCTATGGGAGAGTAGGGAGGAGCACAGATCTGAAAGATCAGGGGGCTTCGCTTCGGCGAAGCCCCTATGTATATCCAGGCAATTTACCTTATAGCGATGAGACGATTGATGACTCCATCAATACCCGGCGGTCGCGTCCAGGCCGGCAGACTTGAATATCTCGACGATCTCGTTGATACGAATATTGCCCAGCGGCTTGCGGCCGCTGAGCTGGTACGCCTTCCCCAGCGACTGATATTTAGGGCGGCCAAACTCATGATAACCCAGTACGGAGACTTTCTCGGCCTTCATACCATTCAGCTTGCCTGCCAGCTTTTCTATATATTCGTTGGAGTCGTTGTATCCCGGTATCACAGGAATCCTGATCCATATCCTGGACTTACCGGAACTCATGGCCTTCTCGAGATTGGACAGGATCAGCCTGTTGTCCACACCGGTTCCATCACGATGCTCGTCGGGATCAAGATGTTTTATATCGAAAAGCACGAGGTCGACGATATCGAGCGCCCTGTCCAGCACACCCCAGGGAACTTGCCCGCATGTATCCAGAGCCGTGCTATAACCCAGCGCTTTGCACCTGCTGAGCAAGGCCAGGACAAAGTCCGCCTGCAGGAGCGGTTCACCTCCTGAAACGGTCACGCCGCCGCCGGAATTCCGATAGAAAGGCTCATCCCTGCGACATTCTTCGATTAATTCGTCGAGAGACATGTACCGCCCGGCCACTTCTATGGCATCTTCCCAGCACGCATCTATACATTTGAAACAGAGGTCGCATTTCTCCCTGTCGAGCCACAGACCTGTGGAGGCCAGTGATAAAGCTCCGGAGGAACATACCTCTATACAGCGGCGGCAGCCGTTGCACCGGGCTTCCCGCACCATTATCTCGGGCTGCGGACTGATAGACTCGGGATTGGAGCACCATTTACAGTGCAGCGGACAGCCCTTGAAAAAGACAGTCGTTCTTATGCCCGGCCCATCATGAATACTGTAGCGCTGGATATTAAATACCAGCCCTTTCAGGTCCTTTTCAGCTTTACCGCTGCCCGTTCCGCCGATCTCCTGCGAGTTTAAAAGCACTGCGGAGTCCTGGCTATGATGGAATCCTGGATGCTGCGGTCGAGGTCGATGAAGTACGCAGCGAAGCCCGCAACCCTGACCATCAGTGTAAGATACTTCTCGGGGTGTTCCTGGGCGTCCTCCAGCGTCTCCCTGTTGACGGTAGAGAACTGGACGTGATGTATGCCCAGGTCAGCAAAGGTCTTCAAATATTGAGCGAAGATCTCCGCGTTGTGTCCCACCAGGAACTGCGGCATGAAGCTCTGATTGAAGAGATGGTTCCAGCTTTCGAGAGGATCCACCTTTGCTACGGACTTGAGGACCGCAGTAGGACCTTTCTTATCGCGTCCGGCCATGGGAGAGATGGTCCCATCGTTGAAGGGCTCCCCGCTCATCCTTCCGTCCGGGGTCGGACCGCAGACACGGCCGAAGCTCCACCAGGCAGTGGCTGCAGTACCATCCACATGTACCGATGTTCCCCAGTTGGTCTTGCATTTGCTGGTCTCCTCCTCGATCCTGCGGGCAACCTCACTAGAGATCAGGTCGGCGTAATCGTCATCGTTGCCGAACTTGGGCGCACGCAGACACAACTGGCGGATCTCTTCGTAGCCCTTCCAGTTATTCTTGAGAGCTTCAACGAGCTGCTTCATGGTGATCTTCTTATCTTCGAAAACCACTTTTTTCACGGCAGTCAGGGAATCTGCCACGGTATTTAGGCCGAAAAGGGTGACATCGCGATAATCTGGCATATAGTTCCAATCGCGCACATCCTGCGCCCTCTCAATACAATCATCGATGACCGATGACAGGAAGGGGCGGGGTACCCACTCTTTATAAAGGGCATCAGCGATATTGGCTATGCGAACCAGGCGATGTATAACCAGCCGGTAATTCTCCACAAATGCATCGAAAAGGTCTTGCATGGAGCTGATTCTCTCAGGCTCGAGCACTTTATTGCCGGCTTTTTTGTAGATGGCAAGCGGATCGATGCCCAGCGCCTGGTTCAGACAGAGTGGCGCAGGCACGCCACTGGCCCAGGCCGAGATGTGGCTGAAATTCTTGCCCGGTATGGTGGGCACCATGCAGTTATTGATGGAGTAGTTGCGCGCATCCTCAAGAGGCGTGCCCATCTTTACCAGTCTCAGCACACACACCTTGTCATTGAAAATGGCAGGCTGCGGCATACCCGAGGCCAGACACTCGATAGCCTTATCCACCAGTTTGCGGGGTATCCCGTCATGCCAGCGCAGGGCCAGCGGCGGCACGATGGCGCGAACCGATATGGTAGCATCGAGAATGATAAGGCTCATCTCATTCGTGACGTCCCTGCCCTTGGAGTCCACGCCGCCTATGGTGACGGTCTGGAATCCCAGCGCTCCACCGCCAAATCCCGACCAGATGGGCGCATGTAAAAAGCCGGTCTCCTGGAATTTTACAAAGAGAAACTCCACCAGTTCCTGAGCCGATTCACGGGTTATCTTACCCTCCGCCAGGTCTTTTTCATAAAACGGGTTGAATACCACGTCGAACCGTACCCCTGAACCAACTTGCGGCATCTCCAGGAAGTTGACCACCAGGTGTATGAACCAATAGGACTGGATGGCCTCATGCAGCGTGCGGGCCGGATTCTCTGGCACATGATCGCAGACCGCGGCGATATTCTCGAGTTCTACCTTCCTGAGGACTTCCTTTTCGGATTTTACCAGACTGCGGGCCAGCTCGGCATATCTTTTAGACCACCGGCAAACTGCCTCGAGTGTTATGATAGTGCTTTCCAGGAAATCCTTTTCCCTGACGAAATCGATGCCGTTTATCGTCTCTTCCATATATTCCCTGTCGAGCTTGGTCAACCTCTCTCTGGCTTCCTCCAGGATACCCTTCAAACCCATCGATAGTATCTTGTCGTAGTTGGGCGTGGCCGATTCCCAGTTGAATATCCAAAAGGCCTCCTTAAGCTCCGGAGTAAGGTATTTCTTGCTCATGTGGTGGATGGAGCGGTTGCCCCAGTACTCGCCTATCTCCTTGAGCTCTTTCCTGCCCTCATCGCTGAGCATGCTCTCATAGACCTGTCCCGGCGCCGTTTCCCTGGCTATCCACTTCCAGGCCAACTCCGGGTAAAAAGGCACGGAGTCGCTGTTGGAGGCATAGTTGCCCACGATCATTTCGTCAGGCCGGATGTAGACCGTCATATTGTCCAGTATGTGCGCCAGAGCCCTGGCGCGGCGCAGGGCAATGGGTTGACCCTCCGTCATTTTATATGATTGCGTTACCAGCCTGGCCCTTTCAAGGTCGAGGGACCAGATAAAGCCGGGCCTGGTCGCCCTGGCATCGGCGCTCAGGTATTCCAGCGCCACCTGCTGTGCCTTGATAGGTGTTTTCACCATTAAATTCACTGTTCTTGTAGTCATTGTCAGCCTCCTTAGCTATATAATCATAATTTACTTTTACACTTTGATGCGCAGATCGTCAAGAGGATAGCTCATGCAGGGATGGATATAGCCCGACCTTTTATCAGCCTGGCGGTGGTGCACCCTGGAGGGGGAAAATACCTTCCCCGAGATCAACTTGGTGCGGCAGGCCGTGCACTCGCCCGAGCGGCATATCGCCGGCACCACGATGCCCGCTCTTTCGAGCGAGTTCAGCAGCGGCTCGCCGGCTTTGGCCATGGCTTTCTTGCCACTCCGCACCTCGGTCACCTCAAATTCCTTGGAAGCTGCAATCCCGGGCCAGGCAGGCTCTTTGGTGATATCCTGCGGTGGGCCGTAGGCTTCCTGTTTGGTCCGCCTGGCAGGCACGCCCAGTTTGACCAGCGACGGTGCGCAAAGCTCGTACATAAGAGCCGGGCCGCAGACAAAAACCGTCTTTCCTTTTAAATCGCCCGCCAGCTTTGAAATCACCTTATCATCGAGGAAGCCGACAGCGCCCTTCCAGCCTGCCGGCGGCTCACTGATAACATAATCAACTTTAATGTTCTTGTTCTTGGTCGTGATCTCTTTAAGCTCTTTGTCGAAGATGATGTCATCCGGTTTGCGGCTGCCGTAGATCAGTTGTATCTTAAAAGCTGACTTCTTTTCCACAACCTCGCGGATGATCGACATGAAGGGCGCCGCGCCGCTTCCGCCTGCCAGGAAAAGAAGGTCGGAGGAGTCCATCAACGGCTCGTAGTAGAAATAGCCGTTGGGTCCGGTTGATTCAAAACTGTCACCCACCTTGACGCTGTCCAGCAGGTAATGAGAAACGAAGCCGCCGTCCACACGGCGAACCGTAATATCATAATACGGTTTCCCCGGCATCGACGATATACTGTAGGGACGCGATGTCCTGACACCCTTGATCTCGACAAACAGATTGATATACTGACCGGCGCGGAAAAATGGTAGTCGTCCGTTCTTGGATTCCAATCTAAGAGTCCTGGCGCTGGCCGTCTCCTTTATGATTTCCTTGACCTTGAGTTGCAGCCTGCGCGGATGTATGTTTTCAATAAATTTTTCTTCAGGAGTAACGGTATCTTTCAGCTCATGCGGTTGCACCTTTTGCTTGGCCAAAGACTCCTGTATTTTAGTTATCTCACCGGCCTCCCAACCTCCCTTCTCCATATCCCGCAGCACCTCACGCGACGCCATGGCGCCGGAGGCGATGCACGATTCAAAACCGCCGCCGATATTGACCCAGGCATTGGCGAAATACAGTCCTTCCAGAGGCCCGCGCATGGGTATGCGCAGGAACCCGGTGCCGGTGAAGTTCTCATCGAACCCGATAATGCTGCCGCGTGGATTTCCCGTATAACGTATATTGGTCAACGGCGTGGCAACCTCGATTGCTTCGATGTGTTCCATCAAATTGGGGGCGGCTTTTTCCGCCAGCTTGAGCACTTTCCGAGCCATCTTGTTCTTGGCCTCGACATAGTCGGATGGTGACAGCTTCAACCACGGATCGGCATAAGCGATCTGGGTTAAGACACAGGATGCCGTGCCCTTGGGCGAAACGGTGGGATCGACCACGTTATAGGCCACAATAGCATTGCCATCCGGCTCATAGTCCAGCGAATGCCGCATGTTTTCATATTGCCTGTCCAGATCGTAAGTAAGATTGACAAAATTTTCATGCACGTTCAGCCCGACATCCTGGCAGGGGCAGTCCAGGCCAAGGTAGATGTTGAAAGTACTGGCGCCGCCGGTCCATGCGCCCAGGCGGTTGAGGTACCACCCCGGCACGTTATCACGGCCTACCAGCTCCAGGCTGGTGGTCACGGGATTAGCGCTGCACACGACATGTTGCGTGGCTATCTCAGTGCCGTCCTCGGTCAGCACGCCGCGCACCTTGCCGTCCTTGACCAGAATTTTCCTGGCGCCGTTATTGAACCAGACCTCACCACCATAGGACTCCATCGTATCGATAAAAGCCTGTGAGAGGTTTTGCGAGGTCCCTTTGACATGAGCAGGACCGAACCTGATGTAGCTGACCAGGCCCAGAGCATAGATAAGGAAGGCCATCTTGGAAGGCGGCTGACAGAAGTAGCCCCAGAGCTGTCCAATGACGGCGCGGGCCTTTTCATCCGATACCAGGGGATTCAGCACCTCAGAGAGAGTCTTACCGAAATTGCCAACCAGCGCGGGGTACTCAGACGGATTCTGCATAACCTCCTTCATGCCGACCCGCATGGACTTCATCGCCTGCCTGGCGAAATCAAACATGGTCTGCGAAAACTTTTTTATGCCTTCTGCCTCTTTAGGAAACTGATCGCAGAGAGCGTCTTCGTAATTCTGCCTGCCCTTGGGGAGCGAAATCGTAAAATCAGGGAAGATGCTGCGATATAGGTCGGGTATATGCAGTATTTCCACACGGTCGGAGACACCGCTGTCATGCAGTATTTTCCAGATGGGCCCTTTATCTTCCTCTGTCCCGTAGCCTGAGAGCTGGTGCAAAGCGATCTCGAACTCAAAGCGTCCTCTGAGAAATGAGGTCGCGTAACCTCCCGGCACATTATGTTTCTCCAGTATCACGACCTTCTTCCCCGCCTTGGCCAGGTAAGTCGCAGCGGACAACCCACCCAGGCCCGCCCCCACCACTACGGCATCGAAATCTTTCATCAGGTATCCCTCCTATCCATGTATATGACGTTTATTTTAATAATTATCAGCGCCCTTTAAACTTGGGCAACCGCTTCTCTCTGAAGCAATTAAGGCCCTCCCGGAAATCCTCGCTTCCCATCAGGTTTTTCTGTGCATATGTCTCGATATAGAGCTGCTGTTCCAGGGTGTTGTGCAGACCGCTTTGAACGGCGCGCTTGATCTGCTTAAAGGCCAGTGGAGGACCCTGTACTATCCTGGCTGCCAGGGCTTCCGCCTCCTCCATCAACTTCTCATGCGGCACAACCCTGTTAACCAGGCCGATGCGCTCCGCTTCGCGCGCGTCGATGGATTCTCCCGTGTACATGTATTCGTAGCAACGTCCGGTGCCCAGCAGACGCGGCATAAGGTAGGTGCAGCCGCAATCCGGTATCAACCCTCGCATAACAAAGGCCAGATTAAATAAAGCCCTCTCGGAAGCGATCCTGATATCGGCCAGTAACGCCAGCGACACCCCCCCGCCTGCAGCAACGCCGTTGACAGCGGCGATGACCGGCTTCTGGAGATTATAGAGCCCCAATACGAACGCTCCGCCGATGGTCTGGCCGCGAGGCTCGAGCAGCTCCTGCAACCTTCCCTCCTCAGCCGCCTGGTTGAAAATAACAATGTCGGCGCCCGTACAGAACCCCTTGCCCGCGCCGGTAATAATGAGGGCGCGCACGTTGTCATCATCCTGTAAATCCCTGAATATCCTGGGTAAATACTCGTTGCTGATCTCACCCGTCAGCGCATTCAATCTGTGCGGTCTGTTCATGGTCAATGTAGCCACGTAGTTTTTCTTTTCAAGTATCAGACCTTCATATTCCATGTCTATATCCTTATCTATTTTCTACACGGGCGGGCCCGTCCTTTACCTGATGTCCATGATCAGGACTTAACGGTCACCTCCGACGGGAATTGTTTTTGCATTATCTCCACGGCGCCACCGATGATATCGTCCATAACCTCCTGACTACTTCTGATCTTTTTGATCAGACCGGTTATCTGTCCGGCAAACATGGGGTAGTATTCGGCTTCGCCTTTCTCCATCATACCCTGCAGCAGATCGGAGACCAGCATGCTCTGCAGGGGCATGGGCAGGGTTTTGAGACCCGACTTTTCCCAGGCCTCATTGAGCATATTTCTAAAAGCTCTGGTGGTCTTGCCGCTGTAAATACGGCTGATCTGCTCTGCCTCTTCGTCGCACTCGATGAGTTTGCGATAGTATGCCTCGATGGTGGGTTTATTGAGCATTCCCAGCTCGGCGAAATCCCAGAAACATTCATGGGTGGCTAAAAAGGCTGTCCCGCACCAGGCGCCGATGGCGCCCAGCGCCAGTGCAGCAACCAGTCCCCGTCCGTCGGCTATACCGCCAGCAGCAACCACGGGCGTGGGAGCCACGGCGTCCACTACCTGTGGAACGAGGGCGAAGGTACCTATCCTTCCCGTATGCCCGCCGGCGTCATGTCCCTGGGCTATAATGATGTCAGCCCCCATCTTTTTAATCCGAACTGCATTGCGCACGTTGCCGACCAGCGAAACGATCTTGATTCCCGCCTCATGCGCCTCGGGGATGAGCCAGTCGGGCGTGCCCAATCCGAGGGCAAAGAAGGGCACTTTCTCCTCTTTCACCACCTGGAACTGGCTTCTGCCGAATTCTTCCGAGATGGGCCATTCTTTCATCTTGGCGCCCTCGACGCCGAAATCCCTGGCCATCTTACGGATAAATTCCGTATGCTCCTGCGGTATGTAGTCCTTGAGCTTATCCAGGTCGAAATCCTTGGGGATAGAGGCCGGCAGCAATATATCTACGCCGAATGGTTTGTCGGTCAGCGAGCGAATTTTTCTGATCCATGATCTCAGCTCTTCAGGCCATAAGAACGTGGCGCCGAGCATTCCCAGGCCGCCGGCATTGGAAACCGCGGCGGTCAAAGTATAACCGCCTGCGGTCCCCATCCCTGCCAGCATCACCGGGTATTCGACACCAAGGATATCGCAGAGTTCGGTGCGGAATACGGGACGCTTTTTCATTTCTTCTCCTCGGTAATTTACTTGGGTTTCTGTGTCATCATGGTGCGCAGTTCCCTCTTAAGAATCTTGCCAACCGCGCTGGTAGGAAGGCTATCGTAGAATTCTATGCGCTTCGGTACCTTGTAAGGAGCTACCTTGCCCTTAAGATACTCGATAATCTTGGCTTTTTCAGCATCGCTTTTCTCGATGCCGGGCTTAAGGATGATGGCCGATGCTACGATCTCGGAGCCGGGCCGGTTCGGATCCTGGATACCCACCGTTGCGCCCATATCGACGTCGGGGTGCTCGCAGATCACGTCATCCAGCTCGCGGGTGAATACCTTGAAACCCGAGACATTGACCATGTCCTTGAGCCTGTCGACTATGGTTACGAATCCTTCCTCATCCATCTTGCCGATATCCCCGGTATGGAACCACCCATCCCGCAGCACGTTGGCAGTCTCCTGCGGTTTCCTGAAATAGCCCTTGGTGAAAACCTGTGGTCCCTTGACAGCCACCTCTCCCGGCTCGCCGAAGGGAAGCGCCTCCCCCGTCCCTGGATCGACTATTTTGATCAGCGTATCAGGGAAGGGGATACCAACTGCGCCGGGCTTCTTCTTTCCATAGCGCGGATTGGCGGTGATGATAGGGCTGGTCTCAGTCAGGCCGTATACCTCCACCAGCTTGCTCTCCCCCACTATCTTTTCGAAGTCCTTGATATATTCAGGAGGGAACGGCGCTGCGCCGCTGGCGAAATACTGTACATCGCTGAAATCGTAGTCGCGGAATCCCGGCTGCTTCATCAGCTCCAGGTACACCGTCGGCACGTTGCCGATGATATTCGGCCGATACTTTTTCATGTTCTTGATAATGAACTGCTGGTCGCGCGGATTGGGCACAGCTATCAGAGTGATGGCCCTTGACATCATCGCCATGCAAACCAGCAGGCCTGCGATATGGAAGAGCGGGAAGGCGGTCATGCCGACCACGGCTCCCATCTTGGTGTCCAGCCAGGTCGTTACCTGAAACATCTGGCTCACCATGTTACGATGGGTCAATTCTGCGCCCTTGGGCAGGCCGGTGGTGCCTCCCGTATACTGCATGACACAGGTATCATCCATGCTGACCTTCTCCGCCACGAAAGTCGCCGGCATGCTCTTCATCACATCCTTGAAATGGTAAATCTCTATACCGGGTATTGGCAGCACCTTGCCTGTGGGTATCTTTTTCAGCATTTTCCCCATAGTGGCCAGCACAGGGGAAAGGTAATCGGCAATGCCGGTAAACACGATGGCCTTAAGATCGGTGCCCCCGATGCCCTTGATCACCCGCGGATAGAGGGCGTCGAGCGTAACCAGCACCTTGGCGCCGGAATCCTTAAGCTGATGGTTAAGTTCCTCCGCCGTAAGCAGTGGGCTCACGCCGGTCAGCACGCAGCCTGCCTTCTGTATGCCCAGCAAGCCGATGTAGTAAGCCGGCAGATTGGGAAGGTTTATGCCCACCGTGTCGCCTTTTTTCAGGCCGACTTTCTTGAGCAGATTGGCAAAACGGTTGGACATCTCGTCCATCTGTTTGAAAGTAAAAGGGGTGCCCATGTAGTGAAGGCCCACGCGTTTGGGATCATGTTTGAATGCCGGTTCCACCGTTTCCCAAAAAGTCGTCTCAGGATACTGCAGCGTTGCAGGCACGTGCTTGTCGTAAAATGCCAGCCAGGGCTTTTTTCCGTAAATGTCCTCCATGTAACAACCTCCTGCCTATTTATTTTTATATAAACGTGACCGCTTATATTGCGTCCCGGCAATGCCCTAACAGATTACCACAGTAAAAAACATTTTACAACAATATTATAGCAGAAACGAGACTAAAATACGTTAGCTGACGAGTCAATCAATATTTTATGGATTCTTCCTCATTTATTTTAAAAATCCTGCTCAATAAGGATTCAGCCACAGCCATATATAGAGAAGGCCGATCAGAATGAAAAGTGCGGCCATAGCTACTCGTATGAATTTTTCCGCCCTGCCGATGGCATTTATCCATTTTGCGGCGCCGACCACACCCAGCGAGAGCAGTGTGCCGAATAACAATACTGGAAGGCCGGTGCCCAGCGCAAACAGGGCAGGCAATCCCACACCAACCCGGGTCTTAAACGCAAGAGGTATCAGTACACCGAAGAAGAGCACCGCGCTGTAGGGACAAAATGCCAGGGCCAGGACAACGCCCAGCGGCAGGGCGCCCAGCATGCCCATGTCGGCCAGCCTGCCTGCAGCCTTTGCCACTGCGCTCCCATGCTCTCCCAGAGATATCCTGTCCAGGAAAAGCATAACGAGGCCGACTAATATCAGCAGCGGACCCGTGGCCTTCTCTCCGAAATACTGAAGGAAGTTGGCGATCGCCGGTATGCTCAATCCGGCATAAATGATGAGCATCCCCAGCACGGAGTAGGTTATCATCCTGCCCAGTGTGTACAGGGCGCCGCTGGTGACGGCGAACCTGCGATCGGATATCCTGCGGCTGATATAAGCCACCGCCGCCAGGTTGGTGGCAAGTGTACATGGCCCGATGGCTGCCATCACGCCAAGCAGGAAGGCGGAGAAGCCGGGCAGGCTGATATCGTTTAAAAGCCCCTGTGCATCCACGCGCTCCATTTTGAGCAATCCGGTAACCTGTGTCAATTCGCTTTTTATCATTGATATAAATGCCGTATCAGCCGGAGAGACCTTTTGACCCAATCCCACCGCCACTCCTTGACAAATAAACTCGCAATTATTATATTGTATACAAATAATTTGTGCTAAAAATATTCAATTATGGCAAATGAACTGGAAGGGTACATCTGCTTCAATGTCGGCCGTGTGATGCGCCGTGTCTATGAGCACTATGATTCGCGTCTTTCGCCTTTCAACCTGACCACCCCGCAGTACATGGTTTTCAGCGCCCTCTGGATAGGCGACGGGATCACCATCGGCGAGCTGGGGCAGCGTGTGGCTCTGGACGGTTCAACCATTACCGGCATACTCGACCGCATGGAAAAAAACGGCTACGTGGAACGCAGGCCTAACACGGAGGACCGCAGGTCGGCGCTGGTTTACCTAACGGATAAGGCAAGGAAGGTCGGCCCGCGCATCATCGGTTTCGCGGACGAGTTGGACGCCTCCATTCGCAAGAACTTCCCTGCACAGGATATGGCGGTATTCGAGCGTGTGTTGCGCCAACTGAGCCATTCGCAGATAGGTTGAACAGGCAAAATCCTCATATTTGCCAATATTTACCGCGGCAATTATACTTTCCTGAAACAAGATACTTCAGCCCAAGGAGATATCACCATGTCTAATTTGAAATTGTATAAACTGATGTGCCTTATCGGTCTGCTCGCGCTGTCGTTTTCATCGTTATTTGCCTGCGCAGCACCGGCCACAAAATACCAACCCTCATATCTCCCGGGGCTGGTGGCTTTTGCATCCGACCGGGATGACAAGATTCACATATATACGATATGCCCTGATGGCACAGATCTGAGATCGCTATTGGTAGATAACATCACAGCCGACGGCACGCCCGACTGGTCGCCGGATGGCCAAAGGATCGCATTTAGCTCCAATCAATCTCAAAATTATCAGATATGGAGCATGAATGCTGACGGCAGTGACCGCAGAAAGCTAACCGACTTAAAGGGACGCAGCGCATTACCCAAATGGTCGCCTGATGGCTCCAAAATAGTATTTATTTCTCAGGTCATCAATGATGTCGGCATATTTGACCTTGAGCTATTTGCAATGAATTCCGATGGTACAAACGTCCGGCAACTTACCGATAGCGCTACCCGGGAAAAACATGAAGAGTCAGCTTTCGAAGCAGCTGGCCATGCCCACAGTCACACTGCAGACTGGAACAGCGCGCCCACCTGGTCGCCGGACAGCTCCAAAATCCTTTTCGCCTCCAACCGCGATCGCGATGCCGTAACACCAATCCTGTACACAATGAATGCGGACGGCAGCGATCAGAAGAAGTTCGGCCTTTTTGTTGACGTGGACGGGTCCGAGCCGGACTGGTCGCCTGTCACAAACAAAATCGTCTGGGTCAGGGGCACCGCCGCCAAAGGCGATATCTGGGTCATGGATGCGTCATCCCCCTTCCCTTTAATAACAGCCAGGAAGCTTACAGACAATATCGATGATAACCGCAACCCGGCATGGTCCCCCGACGGAACTCAAATAGCCTTCACCTCAGATACCAGCGGCAACACGGACATCTACATCATGAACGCCGACGGCAGCAATATCCGCCGCCTGATCTACGGCGAATTCAACAACATGAATCCGGCCTGGAGATAACCGCCAACCACATAGCCAATCGCAGCATCAACAGGACACAACAGCCGATGTCATTAACAGCATCGGCTGTTTTAATGCCATCCCAATTTGACATCAGAACATTTGTTCTACTATAATTCTTGCACGCCTCAAAAATGGGGGTGGCGCGTGGTGTCCAGACAGATTGATGAGCCGATCACCGTCCATATCAGCCGAGAGTCTGTTCCGACGGCCTTCATCTGGCGTCGGCGCCTTTACCGGGTAGTGGAGATTCTGTCCTGGTGGAGGGAAGCTGCGGAGTGGTGGAACGGTGAGCAGGTTCACATCCTCATCCGCGTCGCCGCCGAGCGGCGGGGCGTCGGCGTTTACGAGCTGCGCAAGAGCGACTCGATCTGGTTCCTGCACCGCGTGCTCGACTGAATAAGAGGGGGGGGCATTGACGTGTCCTTCGTGCATCTGCATGTACATTCTTACTACAGCTTCCTGGACGGCGCCGCCGGCCCGGCTCAACTGGTAGAAAGGGCAAGCCACTTCGGCATGCCTGCGCTGGCGCTGACCGACCACAACCGCCTGACGGGCGCCGTCAGGTTCTACCAAAGCGCTAAAAAATCCGGCGTTAAGCCCATCATCGGGGCTGAGATAGACCTGGACGGTGGCTATCACCTCACACTGCTTTGCAGCGACAGGGCGGGCTATTCCAGCCTCTGCCGGCTGCTCACCGCCATGCATTGCGAGAGGCACGGGGATAAGCCGGCCGCCACACGCGACCTTCTGAACAGTCACCATGCCGGGCTTATCGCCCTCTCCGGCTGCGGGCTGGGCGAGGTGCCCTCGCTGCTGGCCGGCGGGCAAAAGCGCGCCGCCGCCCTGGCGGCGGGCTTCTACCGCGAGGTCTTCAGGGACGGCTTCTTCATCGAGCTGACCCGTTATCCCGCCAGGGAAGACGCGTCCCTGTGCCGCCTGCTCTATGACCTGGCCCGCGAGCACGGCATACCCGCGGTAGCCACCAACAATGTCCACTACCTCGGCATGCGCGACTACCGTATCCGGGAACTGCTCAACTCCATCGGGCATATCGTGCCCGCCTCACAGCTTCCCGGCCCGCGCACGGTGGAGCAGTATTTCAAATCGCCCGCCGAGATGGCGCGACTCTTCAAAGGCTTCCCCGGCGCCGTCGAGATGTCCCTTGAGATCGCCTCGCTCTGCAACCTCGATCTCGAGCTGGGCAGGCCGCGTTTCCCCGAGTTCAATTTACCTGCGGGTGAGACTGCCACCGGGATCCTGCGCCGGCTGGCTCACGAAGGTACGGTACGTAAATACGGCAGTCTGACGCCTGAGCTGTCCACCCGGCTGGAGATGGAACTCTCAACCATCGAGAAGCTCGGATTCTGCGGCTACTTCCTGATTGTATGGGATATCGTGCGCTGGGCCCGGGAGCGCGGCATACGCTGCCAGGCCCGCGGCAGCGCAACAAATAGCCTGGTGGTCTACGCGCTGGATATCAGCATTGCCGATCCAGTCCATTACAACCTGCTCTTCGAACGCTTCATGCACCCGCTGCGCAACGAGCCGCCCGATATAGACCTGGATATAGACCGGAGGCGGCGGGACGAGGTGCGCGATTACGTCATCAGCAAATACGGGAAGGATAACGTTTCCTGCGTTGCCACCATCAATACCTATCTGGCGCGCGGCGCCATACGTGATGTCGGCAAGGCGCTGCAGATACCGCAGCCCGTTATCGAAGAGGCCTGCAAGGGCATACACTGGCTCCCCGCATCCAAACTGATGGAGAAGGCGAACACGCTGCCTGAACTAAAGAGTAGCACCGTTTACAAAAGGCCCGAGCTCAAGGAATTCTTCAACCTGTGCGCCGCTATCGACGGCTTCCCCAGACACCTGTCGGTACACCTGGGCGGGTTTCTCATAGGCGAGGGGCGGCTCTCCGACCTCGTACCGCTGGAGCCTTCCAGCGGAGGGGACATCATCAGCCAGTACGATAAGGACGATATCGAGAGGCTGGGCCTGGTCAAGATGGACCTGCTGGCGCTGCCCACCATGACGGTTATCGAGCAGGCTGTGGGCAGCATCAGGGAGAACCGTAGCCTGGAGATAGCCATAGACAGCATACCGCGCGACGACCCTGCGGCCTTCGCCATGCTGCGCGAGGGCAAGACTATCGGAGTCTTCCAGCTCGAGTCGCCGGCGCAGAGGGAAATGGCGGGACGCCTGCTGCCGCGTACCTTCGATGACATCATCGTCTCGCTCTCCCTGGTGCGTCCGGGGCCGCTCAAGTGCAGCATGGACAAGGTCTACCTGGCCCGCCGCCACGGGCAAGAGCCGGTGAGCTACCCTCACCCCTGCCTGGAAAACGCCCTGGAAGAGACGCTGGGCGTGATACTCTACCAGGAACAGGTGCTTCGCGTTGCGCACGACCTGGCAGGCCTTAGCTACGCCGAGGCTGACGGGTTCCGCCGCGCCATGACCCACGACCGCACATATGAAGAGATGGAGAAGATGCGCCTCTCCTTCATCCACAGCGCCATGCGGAGGGGTATCAAGCGCAGCATCGCGGAGGAGGTCTTTGAGCATCTCGCCGCTTTCGCCGCCTACGGCTTCTGCAAGGCGCATGCCGCAGCATATGCCGTGCTCTCCTATCAGACACTCTGGCTGAAATGTCATTACCCGGCCGAGTTCTTCGCCGCCATACTTTCCAACCAGCCTATGGGCTACTATCCGCCGCGCGTGCTGGCCGCCGAGGCCCGCCGCTGCGGAGTTACCGTCCTGCCGCCTGACGTGAATAAATCTTCCGACCTTTACACGGTGGAAGGCGACTCGATATACGTCAGCCTGTGCCAGGTTAAGGGCATAAGCAGCGAAGCGGTGCGCTCCGTCATCAGACAAAGGAGCATGAGGCGCTTCACCTCCCTACGCGACTTCGCCTTGCGCGTGGAGACCGGCCGACCCATGATGGAGAACCTGGTTAAAGTGGGCGCGCTCGATGCATTCGGCAGCCGGGAAGAAATGCTGGCGGAGATACCCGGCCTTCTACAACTCAAACGCAGGAAAACTTTAGGGGCGGACCTTCATGTCCGCCCGGAGACTTCACCCTGTCATTGCGAGCCCGAAGGGCGTGGCAATCTGTCCATGGCGAGCAGATTGCTTCGTCACTGCTTTCCTCGCAATGACATTTCTGTACATACCGATCCAGACATCCAGGAACGTCTGCTAGCCGAGCGCGAGCTTCTCTCGCTCGACCTCTCCGCCCATCCGCTGGACTTCTGCAACCTGGGCGAGGGTTTCACCCGCATCAGCGACCTGTCGTCCCTGCCCGCCGGGCAGGCCGTGAAAATCGCAGGATCGGTCATCCGCTATCAGACCCCACCTACACGCACCGGCAGGCGCGTGGTCTACATCATACTGGAGGACGGCAGCGGCGTGGCCGATGTTACGGTATTCAGCGACGTGCAGGAGAGATGCGGCAGGGTGCTCTTCCGCTGCGGATGGATGGAGGTGCGGGGTAAGATCCAGCGCAGGGGTCCGCAGTCGCTCTCAATCATTGCCACCGAAATAGGGCCGCTAAGATCGATTGCTAAAATAGAATGATTCAATCCAGGTCGGGAAAGTTTGCTTCCAAACATGATAAACTCATAACATGCACAAATGGGACGCCCATGATTACCAGAAAAGCTCCGAAGCCCAGCTCAAACTGGGACGCGAACTTATCTCCAAGCTCGCACTCAATGGCAGCGAGAGTGTGCTGGATATAGGCTGCGGCGACGGCAAGGTCACAGCCGAAATCGCAGCGCGCCTGCCGCACGGTTCCGTAACCGGCATTGATAGCTCACAGGAAATGATAGGGCTGGCCTGCCGAACCTTCCCCCGGCATGAATTCCCCAACCTGCGCTTCATCCATAAGGACGCCTGTCAACTTGATTTCCATCATGAATATGAAATCGCCTTCTCCAATGCCGTACTTCATTGGGTGAGAGACCACCGCTCCGTCCTGAAAGGCATATATATGGGATTGAAAACTCAGGGCCGGCTCCTGCTCCAGATGGGCGGGCGGGGCAATGTTGCCGATATGACCAGGGTGGTTCTCGATATTACGACCAGGCCTGACTGGTCCCCCTACTTCAAAGGCTTTACTCCGCCGTACAGCTTCTTCGGGACGGAAGAATACAATCAATGGCTGCCGGAAGCCGGCTTCAGACCACTGCGGATAGAGCTTATCGCCAGGGATATGGCACAGCACGGCAAAGAGGGACTGACAGGCTGGTTTCGCACAACGTGGCATCCTTTTATACACAGGGTACCCCGGGCAATGCAACAGGACTTCATCGATGTAGTTGCGGATGAATATCTGCGGCGCTACCCTCCCGATGATTCTAATATAGTGCACATAGCCGCAGTAAGGCTTGAAGTTGAGGCCGTCAAGGACAACGTTTAGCAGTCGGAGCCGTCAATAAAAAAAGCAGGGGACGCCTGAGTGCCGGCGCCCCCCGCATTTGGGAGGAGAACCGCTAAATTAAATCATGCGGGTTACTATCACTACCGCACTGATGATCAACATCCCGCATAGTATCATTGACCAGAATAGAGCCTGCGCTTTCCAATCCGCTCTGACTGTTCCCACTATCGATTTGATTTCGCTCATTCCCTCTCTCCTGGCCTTATTTTCCCTCGACTTGCTAATTTTATGATGAAGATCCTGCTAAAACAATAGCGTATCGGTACTGGTTTGTCTGTGACCTTAGTACTATATGCTCCCACGACCTAATTATGCCGCACCGCCTGCCGCCGTCACAGGGTAACAAGTACGATATTGCCGGCCTGCACGGTATGATTCGACATAATAAAAGAGTAGTAGCCCGGGCGGATGACGGGCTACTACCAATGGACGACCCTGAAGCATGTGCGGGAACGCCAATTCCCGCATCGAGGTGCTACGCCTGACCTACGGCTTATACCAGGTGTAGCTCAGCCTGACCGTATCTTTCTGGTAGTTGGGGATATAGCGGTTGTACATGATTGTTTCACCGGGCGGTACCACGGCGGCGATCTTGACGCTGTTGCCGGTGGCATTGGCCACGATTTTAACATCTGACATGTACCACCACCTGTCCGAGTTGGTCACACTTCCGTTGACTATCATTGCGCTGACAGTCGCATATTTATAGAAATCCGTCTGGTTGACCCAGACCACGGCAGAATCTGCAGGGGGGACTGAGGACGGTGGAGGGACTGAAACTACCTGTGCAGGAATATTGGCGCCTGGCAGGATCGTAAGGTAGACCGGCACATAAATCGGGCTGTTGGCTGCGCCGTCTGCGGTGATCGTGATGATGCCGGTATATTGTCCCGAAGCCATGCCGGTTGCATCTACATTTACACTGGCGTCGGTTGTTTGAGCGGTTGCGGCCCCGGGTACCTGCAGCAGATTTATCCAGCCCACGTTATCGCTCATTGACAGATTGAGTATGCCTTCACCCTGACCGACGACCGATAGTACCTGGTCAAGGGACGGCCCCTGGCCCTGCCCAATGGTGAACTCCAGTTTGTCCGGGCTGACCACCATTATGCACGATAACGATGCCGCGGGCGCGTCTGGCTGCTGGACAGCCGGGATACAACCCATAGCTGATATTATGAAGGCCACAACTAATAACACCACTGGAACAAGAAAGCCATTTTTGTTCGCGGCCATTGCTTCCTCCTTAACCGTTATATTCGCATCAACCGCATTATATAACATGCCAACCCATTTTCCCATCGCCTCCGTCAATTCAATAGTCACGATATCCCGGCTCCAGCGGTTTGAATATACCTGATTCAGGTCAGGCCTTCCAACTTTGACAATATGTACTACCGTATTTATGCTATTATCAGAAAATACGTCTTGCAATGTCTTCTGTGCAATGAAATATATCGACACGACAACCAGATTGCTCCCGCTGCTTCTGCTGATATTTGCTGCGTCGTGCGTCTCCAAAGAATATCCCGTAACCGACACCGTTACGGAGACCCGGTACAGGACCGAGTATGTAACAGAAGTCTACACGGAAAACGAGACCACGATTGATACCGTCACAAATAGCTATGAGCTTCCGCTTTACTATAGCTGGTACTCGCAGAACATCGCCTTCAACGGCCAGACCAACTTCTGGTACCTTGCCTATGATATTCCCCAATGGCCGGTATATGATAACCTGCGGCTGACGATCTCGATCTGGAAGCAGTTTCAGTATGAGTCCGCCTCCATACGCATACTCGACATGACCGGAAGCGATCACCTGACCACACCTGCTCCCGCCACATACGGAGATACTGATGTGGGACAGGTCGAATGGACCTGGATAACACCCAGTACCACTGCAACCGCCAGCGCTTCATCCAGTTCGTCTTCCGGCACCGCAGAGAATCCATCCGAAGAATCGAGTGTCACTACCACCGGCGGCGCTGCGACAACCTGGCTGGATAAGGCCAATGTCCAGATTAATGAGGCCAAATTTTTAGGCGGCAGGACCAATCTCTGGTCCAGGCCTGAGGACCCTCAGGTCTTCGAATTGGACGCCAGCAAGGCGCAGAAGATCGGCGTTATAATCTGCGGACCCCAGAATCAGTGGAACGCCCGGGTCACTGTGAAAGGCGCCTTTACCCGTAATATTGTTTCGTATAAAACGGTCAGCGGGGAGCGCCAGGTGGCGAAACAGGTACCCTATGAGGTACAGAAACAGCAGACTATTTATCAGGTCAGGCAGGTACCGTTCTGGGAAGCTTTTTCACATTGATGAACTATTTGTCCTGTTTTTTTAATTGTTTTATCCGCTGCCTGCGCCCCGCAATGCGGTGCAATGCAGCGGGCTCAGTCAGGGCGCTCTCGTTATTGATTCTGACGGTTCTGCTCATTCCCTCTCTTTCCTGTGTCCCCGTGCAATACCCTCAAAAAGAGACTTACAATGAAACGGTGACCGTAACCGAAAACCGCACCGAGCTGGTCAGCGAAACCTATCCTGTAACCCGTATTGTAAGCGGCCGGGAGCAGCTTACGCCCTATATCCTGTGGAGCAGTCCCGCCGTAAAGTTCAGGGGCACGTCATTCGTATGGTACTACGGTTACAGGCTTCCCGGCGCACAGATGCATGATATCGAGAGGATCAGAATCTCGCTCTACAAGCAGTACTATTACGAAAACGTTGCCATCAGCGTTTTCGATATGGGCCCCCGCGGGCAGTTGCTGCAGCCGCCGCTGATCTCCTCTGCGGACCCTGTATATACCTCTACGGTACAGTGGGATTGGTTTACATACGATACAGAAACGGATGTAATGGAAAAATGGCTTAACTCAGCCAACATCAAGTTCAATTTCGCCCGCTACCTCGGAGGGCAGGCCGATCTCTGGATGAACCGCTGGCAGCCCTATGACATCGAATTCGATACGCGGGGCGCACGGGATATAGCAGTTCTATTCTCAGGACCCACCACCTCGCAGAACGTCAGGTTCAGCGCATCTCTGTTGTGGTACGATCAGGTCACGGAAAACGTGACCAGTGTGGTCGAGAAGTCGGTCCCCTGCCGGGTGGAGCATCTCGTACAGCGTGAGAGGAGTGTGAATAAAACCGTGCTGGTTCCATTCTGGCAGGCGCCCCCCTTTAAGTAGACCGGGGACCGGTTGCGGCAGGCTTCATATAAGACCCAGATACCAGCCAAGCAATTCCTTTCCCCATAGAAGCGTAACCATGCCGCCTGTGCAGAGGAAGGGTCCGAACGGCAACATTTCTTTTCTCTGCTTGCGCCCGCTGATGAGCAGTGCGGCTGCCACGATACCGCCCGCCATTATGCTCAGGAAGAGAGCGATAAACACCAGGGGAAAACCCACCATCAAGCCCAGCAGTCCGGCCAGCAATACGTCCCCCATCCCCATGCCGCCCCTCGACAGCACGACTACCAGCAGAAGCAGCAGGGCGCCGCAGGCGCCGCCGGCCAGGGCGCATAACAGGAAATTGTTGAAAACGGCCATGAATCCACTTCCCCCATAATAAAGCGACCAGGGTAAACTGTAATGCGCCAGCGTGACCGCCAGCGCCACCAGCGCTGCCAGCAGCATTGCCGGCCAGGTTATCACGTTGGGAAGCATGAAATGCTCGAAATCGGTGACAAATAATATGATCAGCACGGTGGCATATATAAGCAATATGAGCAGCGTCCAGGACAGCCCGTATTTCAGATAAAGAGCTGCGAAGAGGATACCCATGACCGCCTCTACCACCGGTACGCGCACCGGAATCGCCTCTCCGCAGTCCGGACAGCGGCCGCCTGCCGCAAAATAGCCGATCAGCGGTATCTGGTATTTTGGACCCCGCCTGGCAAGGCACTTCGCGCAGGCCGGCGCTCTGAGCCGTATACCCCCTTCTTCGGTTACCGATCCGGCCAACCGGTTAAGGACAGCGCCCCACACCAGACCCAGCAACAGGAAGAGGCATCCGGTGAAAGCGGTGATAATGCTATCCACGAACGTATTTCTGTTCACCCATACCAAAGTAGTTTGTGAAGTCCAGGATTTCGCCCGAGCTATCTCTGACAGTCCCACCGAAAGAGCCGAATGGCCCGTAGTACCTGACCTTCAGTACTATTAAGTCCATCTCAATCTTGCCCATAGCAGCGGGCTTGAATGACAGGTCAACAATTCCGTACCTGTCCCTGATAAACCACTCCCCTTCCGGTCCCTGCGGCCTTTCGAATTTGACCGGCGGCAGCAGTTCCAGTCTGCCGTCCACCCACAGGCAGTTCTCATTGTATCTCTCTGCATCAATGGTCTGGTTGTGCGTCAGGTTTAAACCGATGAGCCGGCCCTTCCCGTCATATCCGGCTGTTGTGATCCAGTCGTACTTAAGCGAGTATGGGTAAAAGCCCTTGTGATCATCGATGATGGCGAAGCTTTCCTCGCGCAGGAACTCAATCTTCTCGCCGCCCAGAACGAGGCTCCCCTGCATCGGCATCAGACACTTATGAGAATACATCCCCCGGTTTTTACCCATTGGAATGGAAACGACAATAGGTGCGACCAGTCCTTCGTCATGGATGAGCTCGAAATGCGCCTCCATATCCGGCAGGCCCTTTTGGTCGCGTATGTGTATATTTATGTAAAATCTGCCCTTCGCCAGCGCGCTGACAATCTCGATGGAACAGTCCTTGTCCCGATAGGACTGGCTGCCCTCCCAGATAGACGCGGGTACCTTAATTTTCCATGATGGCAGAAGTTTCTCAAACAGATATTTTTTCCTCCGCACTTTATCGTATACAATGAACTGCGCCAGGGACGTGACCTTGGCGTTATACAGCACAGCCAGCATGAACCAGCGTTCGTTTCCAAGCTGGAAGGCCTGCCATTCCTTGAGCCTGAAATTGAGCAAACATCCAGGCAGCCATGTGCCCAGGGGCCTGTCAGCTTTGAGCGGATTCACGTTCTTAAACTGGGTGCTGAAAGTTCCGAATATGAATTCGCCATCGGTGACAAGATTATCCGGCGCCGGGCGCAATTCTCTCTGTCGGTATTCTGCCATCTGATTCCTCCTTTGGCAGACATTGTGCACCATGACCCTTAAAATATCAAAGGCTGCAACCTGATATACCCCGAATTAACCAAATGCTCTGCATTGTAATAGAATATTAAATTGATGAGGGTCATTTTCGCGACGCTGTCTGTCTGTCTGATACTTATATCTGTAAACTGCGCACCCAGGTACATGTCCACCGGCGCATTAGGCAAATATGTCTATTTCCCGATAGATCCCCGGCAATTGATAACGGTGGAAGATCCCACCATACGCCGGACACTGAACATGATCACTTCCGATCAAACGGACTTCAGGTCCGATTTCAGAAAGCTGCAAGCCTGGGTGTCGTCGCATATCGTATATTCCAATGACAGCTATTACCACTGGCAAACGCCTGTCGAAACTCTGGAGAAAAGGACGGGCAACTGCAAGGATTTCGCGGTGCTGCTCTGTACCCTCAGCCGGGCTGCAGGCGTGCCGGCCGGCGATATTTACGTGGCCATCGGCAAAGACCGCAGCAACAATAGCCACGCTTTCATAATAGAGAAATGGATACTCGACCGATGGCAGGTGGTCGAGCCGCAGGTGGGAGGCTTTATAATTTCCGATTTAACGTCCATTGACACTGCCGACAGATACACCATATACTCTCGCTTCAACGATGAATACTACCTGGGAGAGACGGCTTTCATCACCTCTTCCGAAACCTTCCTTACGTCTGTTACACCGGCATCAGCTGCAAACAAGCCGGCTGTTGCCGGTTCAGAGCCGGTAGAAGCAAGCCCTTCCCCAACGGTCAATCCGCTTCCCGAAATCGACTACTTCTATTTCAAGCAGGTCCCGAATATCGTGGGATCGTCCAACTCCACCATGCTGACCTGGCAGGTTACGGGCGCGTCTCTGGTATACATCGACAACGGCATCGGATATGTGGCGACTTCAGGAAGTCAAATAGTTACTTTGCCGGCCGGAACGGTCTACACCATCACCGCCAGAAATGAGAACGGCGAGGTGAAGTCTATGGCTTTTAGATAAAGCAGGTTGAGACCAATGCCCCCGCCATCCAGCCATTCAGCGTCGGCAGTATCTGCAGGGTATAAAGAAGCATTTGCTATTGTTATTGGCCCCGGAGCAGCCCATGGTAGTGTCGCTCTTGCCCCAGCCGGTGGCGTTACAGCCCGTGCGTCCGGCGCTGTTACCCCAGGTTTTCGAGTACGGCAAATCTGACGCAGTATTGTTGTCGGCTGCAGCCGGCGCCAGGCCCGGTAATATGGTTGCAGCCAGGCACATGAGGCTGATTACGATCAGACTACACAATTTTATCTTGAATGTCATATTTTTTACCTCCCCGCCTATCAGGTCAGCACATTCTTTCGACCTTGGAGCCAGCGGTCAGAGTCGAACTGACGACCAGCTGTTTACGAAACAGCTGCTCTACCACTGAGCTACGCTGGCACGGAGCATAGTATACAGCGCAGAGACAATCGCGGGCAAGATCGCCGCAACTGTATCACCTGTTCGCATCTTTCATGATATATCTGAACGTGCAGTGCTCGCCCTGCCCCACGTGGTGGCGGTCGTGCAGCACCAGCTTGACGTCCGGACTATATCCTTCCAGAATGGCATAGTCCACGTACTTACAATAGATCTTGCTGTATTCGCCCACACCCAGTTCCCGCGAACCGTTCCAGAAGGTGCATTCCCCGGCCTTGACCACCAGGTCATCATTATCCAGGTCGGGGTGCGGATCGAAATTGGAGCTGTCGATATCGCTGTATATCAACCAGTTCTTGAATGAAAGCGGCTCTCCCAGGTCTTTGACGACGGCGGCTATACGCCTGCCCCTGGCCCTGCCGAAATCCTCCACAGCTCCCTTCAGCAGCGCCTCGCCCTTCTCCTGTCCGAGTTCCCGTATGACAGCCCTGGCAACGAATCCAAAAAGCGCTCCACCCAGCCCGAAGCCCGCTATCTGGTATTTGGCCGCCGCGGCCTTCTTGTCCAGCACATCGGCCATGTAGTCCCAATCGAATCCCTTTTTCTTCTCGCGTTCAATATCTCCCATTATGAACCTCCGCTCTCTATATATTATCTATGCAGGCGGGTTTAAAAACCCGCCCCTATATTTTCCTCATGTAGGGGCGGATCTGCAGGTCCGCCCGTTCGTAAATGCAATGACGTGCAATGTAGTGTTATCATTATAGCCGCATTTTTAAATAATCACCCCGGAGGATGTTGATGTCATACAAACTAATTTCAGTCGATATTGCGGATGAGGTCGCCACCCTCACGCTCAGGCGGCCGGACAAGTTGAACTGCCTTAACGCGGCCATACTGCACGAGATGTCGAAAGCGCTCGGTGATCTCAATACAGACGATGGTATCAAGGCGCTTATCATAACCGGCGAAGGCCGCTCCTTCTGTTCAGGCGCCGACCTGGCTGAGCAACCCTACGGCACGGACAAGAACCAGCCTGGCATCAGCCGCGCCGAGCATACCACACCATTCGTCAGCTTCGGATGGGTGGTCAAGCATATCGCGGATTTCACCAGGCCCGTCATAGCTGCAGTCAACGGTATCGCGGCCGGAGGAGGACTAGCGCTGGCGCTGGCAGCCGATATACGTATAGCATCGGAAAACGCCACCTTCTCGTCAATTTTCGTCAAACGCGGGCTGGTGCCCGACTGTGGGACCTCGTATTACCTGCCACGCCTGGTTGGTATCAGCAAGTCACTTGAGTTGATGTGGACCGGCGACAAGATCGATGCCAGGGAGGCCGAACGCATCGGCCTGGTCAATAAAATTGCGCCTCCCGATCTTCTCATGAAGACATCACTCGAATTCGCGCAAAGCCTGGCCAAGGGGCCGTCGCTGGCCATCGAGATGATCAAGCGCATGGCCTATACTTCACTCAAGTCCGACTCGGTTTTAACGCATATGGCCATGGAGGACTTCATGCAGCAGGTCTGCCGCGAGTCCGAGGATGCCAGGGAGGGTGTTATGGGCTTCCTGGAGAAGCGACCTCCCAGGTTCACAGGTAGATAGAGCAGGGCATTGTCGCAGGGGCGTTGCTTTAGCTGCGACCGAACGATATAACACTATCGCCCGCCTCCGGGCGGACCTGAAGGTCCGCCCCTACAACGCCATTGCGAGCATTGTTGACACGATGGGCTAAAGAGTTTAGAATTTCCTCTTGTCAGTTGCCTACTTGCTACTCTTCAAGGCGGCAGTAAATAAAAAAGGAGTTGATTGCTTGTGCCCGAAGTCAGATTAGGAGAAGGGGAAAGTTTCGAGAGCCTATTGAGGCGTTTCACCCGTAAAGTACAACAGGAAGGAATAATCAGCGAGGTACGCCGCAGGGGCTTCTTCGAGAAACCCAGCATCAAGCGCAAGCGCAAAGAGGCAACCAAGCGCCGCAAAAGCAATAAAACATCGTAATCTCCATGCCATTACAGGAAAAGCTCAACACAGACCTCAAAGCAGCCATGCGTGCCCGGGATGAGTTGCGCATGCTGGTGCTGCGTTCCCTGCTGTCATCGATGAACTACGCCGAGATAGCCAGGCAGAAAAAACTGGACGACGGAGGCGTGATCGAGGTTATCGGCAGGGAGATCAAGCAGCGCAAAGAGAGCATTGAAGCTTATGAGAAGGGCAACCGCGCTGACCTGGCGGCCAAGGAGAAGGCTGAGATGGCCATTCTCCAGGAGTATATGCCCGCCCAGATGGGGCGTGAAGAGATTCTCTCAATTGTCAAGGCCGTCATAGCCGAAGTGGGGGCCAAAGGCCCCGGCGACAAAGGCAAGGTTATGCAGAAGCTCATGCCGCAGGTCAAAGGCAAGGCAGACGGAGGCGAGGTCAACGGCATCGTCACCGACCTGCTGGGCAAACTCTGACCTATCTCTTCCGGGCGCAGCTGAAGCAACGCCCCTACCGTAGGGGCGGGTTTTTAAATCCTCCCGAGGGTAATTATTGTCATGAAATTCGGCATCGTTGTATTCCCCGGCACCTGGAGCGACCGCGACTGTTATTACTCGGTGCACAATATCTGCGGACAGGATGCCGTTTTCATCTGGCACAAGGAGACAGACCTCGCCGGCTGCGACTGCATCATACTTCCCGGTGGGTTCTCCTACGGCGACTACCTGCGCACCGGCGCCATCGCCCGCTTTTCACCTGTTATGGAGTCCGTAGCCGATTTTTCCAAAAAGGGGCGCCCTGTCATTGGCATCTGTAACGGATTCCAGGTGCTTTGCGAGGCCAACCTGTTGCCAGGCGTGCTGCGGCAAAACGAACACCTGCAGTATCGCTGCCAATGGACCTACCTGAGAACCGAAAACAACGCGACCCCCTTCACCAACAAATGTAAAAAGGGGCAGGTGCTTAAAATACCTATCTCGCATTACGAGGGCCGCTATTACGCCGGCGACGACGTCATCAAAGGACTTGAGGATGACGGACGCATTGCCTTCCGCTACGGCACACCGGGCGGAGAGATAACTGCAGCGGCCAATCCCAACGGGGCGCTCAACAACATCGCAGGCATTATCAACAAACAGGGCAACGTGCTCGGCATGATGCCCCACCCCGAGCGTTCCTGCGAGGATATACTGGGCAGTACCGATGGTAATATCATTTGGGAGTCTATAATTGCCGGCGTCTAAAGAGCAGTTGGAAGAGATAGCGCTCAGCCGCAAGGAATATAACCTGATTGTGAGCAGGCTGGGGCGCGAGCCGACAGAGGTCGAGCTCGGCATGTTCGGCTCACTCTGGAGCGAGCACTGCGGCTATAAACATTCCAAAGCCCTGCTGAAACGCTTTCCCACGTCGGGCAAATACGTCCTGATCAAGCCGGGGGAGGAGAACGCCGGAGTTATCGACATCGGCGACGGCCAGGTCATCGGGTTCAAGATCGAGTCTCACAACCATCCCTCCTATATCGAGCCTTACCAGGGCGCCGCCACCGGTGTGGGCGGCATAGTGCGCGACATCTTCACCATGGGGCTGCGTCCCATCGCCCTGTCCAACTCCCTTCGTTTCGGCCCCATGTCCGATCCACATAACCGGTACCTGATGGGCGGTGTGGTGGGAGGCATTGCCGGATATGGCAACTGCCTCGGCATTGCCGACGTGTGCGGCGAGATATATTTCGACGACTGTTACAGCGGCAACCCGCTGGTCAACGCCCTCTGCCTGGGCATCGGGCGCGTGGAAGACCTGACCCGGGCGCGCGCCTCGGGAGCGGGAAATCTCGTGATGCTGGTGGGCGCCGATACCGGCCGCGACGGCCTGCACGGCGCATCCGGCCTGGCCTCGCGCACATTCGAGGAGCAGCGCGAACTCCGCTCAGCAGTGCAGGTGGGTAACCCTTTCATGGAGAAGCTGCTCATCGAGGCCTGCCTGGAGCTAACCCGCACCGGATGGATCGTCGGGCTGCAGGACTGCGGCGCCGCAGGATTGACCAGCGCCGCCATCGAGGCAGCCGACAAGGGGGATTCAGGCCTGGATATCGATGTGGCCAGAGTACCCCGGCGCGAAAAAGGTATGACACCCTACGAAGTGATGCTATCGGAATCGCAGGAACGCATGGTTGTTATCGTCAAGAAAGGATACGAGGACAGGGTCAGGAGCCTTTTCGACCGCTGGGGTCTGCACTCCGATATCATAGGCAAGGTAACGGACGACGGCATGGCTACCATCCGCGATGGAGAAAAGGTCGTGGCGCACGCGTCCGTAAAATATCTCAACAACCCGCCTGTTTATCGTTTCCGTCCAAAACGCCCCTCCTGGCTGGACGACCTTCAGGAGCTTGACCTCAAGAAAATCAAAGATATAGCGCCCAAAGATGCAGGCAAAACTCTGCTGCGCCTGCTGGCTGCGCCCAATATCTGCAGCAAACGCCAGGTGTTCCGCCAGTACGATCACCAGGTAGGCAACAACTCGGTGGTCCTGCCGGGTGACGGCGACGCGGCCGTTCTGCGTATTCAGGAAACGACCAAAGCCTATACCCTTGTAACCGACGGCAACGGCCGCTATTGTTATGTAAATCCATTGACAGGTGGAGTTATAGCTGTGGCTGAAGCTGCGCGTAACACAGCCTGCATGGGCGCCCGGCCTATGGCCATCACCAACTGCCTCAATTTCGGCAATCCGGAGAGGAACGATGTGATGTACCAGATGCACCAGTGCATCCAGGGCATGTCGCAAGCCTGCCGCAAACTTAAAACACCGGTGGTCAGCGGCAACGTCAGCCTGTATAACGAGACACGCGGCGTGGCTATCTTCCCCACGCCGGTGGTAGGCATGGTAGGACTGATTAAAGACATTAAACGCCATTGCACTGCAGGCTTCAAAGGAGAAGGAGATGTAGTCTTTTTGCTGGGGGATCCCGGTGACGACCGGACCCTGGGCAGCAGCGAATATCTTGCATTGGTCCACGGTGAGATCAGAGGGACACAGTCCATAGATCTGCGCGCAGAGAAAAGCCTGCACGACCTTCTCATCAAGGCCATTGGCCGCGGGTTACTCAGGTCGGCTCACGATTGCTCCGACGGAGGCCTGGCTGTGACGCTGGCTGAAAGTTGTATAATTGGCGGCATAGGATTCAAGGGAGACCTTTCGATATACGGGCGGCTGGATACCGCGCTCTTCGGCGAGGCGCAGTCGCGTGCTGTGGTTTCCATCGGGCCGGGATCGGTGCGCAGGCTGGAGGAGATGGCATATAAATACGGAGTGCCGTTGAAAAGGCTGGGAACCTCCGGCGGCGTCCGCTTTGTTCTGAGGGGACTGGCCGACCTGCCGGTCAACGACCTCGCAAAGGCATGGCACAGCGGAATCTGATCTGCTGATATGTAGGAGCGTTGCTTTAGCTGCGCCCGCTGCGGGCGGATTTAAAAACCCGCCCCTACAGTTTTATAATAAAGCATCCCGTAGGGGCGGACCTTCAGGTCCGCCCGAATGCATGTATGAATACTTAGGAGAAAATCGTTTGGCTGAAATATCTGAATTCAGGGGAGTGCGCTACAATCCTGCCAGGGTGCAGTACATGCAAAACGTCATTTGCCCGCCCTACGACGTTATATCTGCCCAGGAACAGCAGTCCCTGTACGAAAAAAATAAATATAATATGGTACGCCTGGAGTTGGGTCTGGAACAGGAGGGCGACAACGAGCGAAGCAACAGGTACATTCGCGCCCGCGATGAGTTCAACCTCTGGTTAAAAGAGAACGTGCTCATACAGGACCAGGTGCCTAACTATTATGTGCATGAGCACAGCTTCGAAATAGGCGAAGCTAAAAAGAAGAGGCTGGAACTGTTTGCCTGCGTGCGTCTGGAGCCCTGGGAGAATAAAATAGTCGTGCCGCACGAGTTCACCATGGCTAAAGCCAAGGCCGACCGGCTGGACCTGATGAAGGCCTGTTCGGCCGACTTCAGCCCTATATTGGGGCTTTATGAAGATCCGGGCGGCAAGATCAACCAGCTGATAGTAAACCGTGTCAAAGCCAACCCCACATACAATTTCCAGACCGGGATGGATTACCATCGTTTCTGGGCGGTCAATGAGCCGGAGTTTGTCCAGAGGGTCAGCCATTTTCTTATTCCAAAGCCCATTTATATCGCCGACGGCCACCACCGCTATGAGACAGCGCTGGCATACCGGGACTATCGCCGCGAGCTTGATCCCAACGGCGGCGGTAACGAGGCTTTCAACTACGTCATGATGGCGCTCGTCTCCTTTTCAGACCCCGGTATCGTAATACTGCCCATACACAGGCTTGTGCGCGCTATCCCGGCTGAAACCATCGCTAAATTCAAGAAAGAACTGCACGATTACTTCGAGGTCAGGGAATCTTCCGCCGGAAGCATGTCGCTTTCGGCGTCCGCAGGCAGCATCCGCATATATGGATTGGAGCAGGGACAGGTGCTCGGCCTATCCCTGCTACCCGGGATAAAGGTCAATGATTTTCTCAAGCAAAAGCACTCGGAAGCTTACGGCAGGCTGGATGTCAGCGCGGTGCAGCACATTATCTGTGAGAAATTACTGGGATTACCCCCGGGGGATTCCGAGAATCTGGCCTATACGCCCAGCGGTGAAACCGCCTGCCGTATGGTGGATAGCGGCCAGTTCCAGTGCGCGGTTCTGCTCGATCCCATCCCTGCCAGGACAATAAAAACGGTGGCCGATTCTAACGATCGCATGCCGCGCAAGTCAACTTTCTTCTATCCCAAGCTGCCCACCGGGTTGGTCATCTTCCGCACCGACGGGGAAATCTAGATCGATCTGTAGGAGCGAACCTGTAGGAGCGTTGATTTAGCTGCGCCCGAGCAAAATATCAACATAACCCCGATTCACGGGCGGGTTTAAACCCGCCCCTACTCGATGATCTCGTAAACGGCGCTTGTATAAGCCTGCCTCAGGGCATCGTCGAAAGTTGCGCGCCGCGGCTCGCGCAGGGGCAACAATCTGTCCAGTGTCCTGGGCCGTAGCGACTCAAAAAACGCGCATTGCTTCCACATCCTGGTCAGGGTATCCCGGGCGCCGCCGTAAATCACATATTCGATGTCGTCAAGGTGCGGGCCGAGAATCTCCCGTGCGTGCTCTTCGATGCGGGTAAAGAAATACTCCATCTGTTTGAGCCGGTGCCTGGCGAAGCGATTGGCTGACGATCCGCCTTTATGATGCCTGGCATGCACCAATCCCGTCCCGGCCTTGCCGGACAACAGCTTTTCCCCCTCGAAAACACCGACGGCGTAACGCCCCAATCTCACCAGTATCAAAGCCAGCTTCCTGTCCTTCTCCAGGGCCGACTTCAACGGGCCCGGATCGTAGCCGGGCCGCAGGCCGTCCTCGGACAGCGGGAATGGCGGCCGGACAACCCAACCCCTGCCCATAGCATAAAAAACAGCGGCGCCGGTGGTCGACCCGGCAGCTTTCTCCACCAGTGTGTCCAGCATCTCGCCACGATCCAGTTCCTGCTGCAATACCCTTTCAAGCTCAGCCTCGATGGCGGCCGGTCTTATGTAAAGCGAAAAAACGACTCCCTGCTCCGACATGTCCCTCAGCCAGCGCAGGGCCTGGGATCGGCCCATATCGAAGCGGTTACTTGCTACCATACTTTCATCCAATACCCGTTTCAGGGGCGGCTTTGAAAACCCGCCCCCTACGTTAATTCGACTATGGTTACGCCATCGCCTCCCTGACCACGGCCACCGGGCCTGAACGATTTAACCAGAGCGTGCGTGGCCAGCGCCTCCCGAACTGCGCCTTTGACAGCGCCGGTTCCATATCCATGGATGATGCGCACTTCCGGCAGCTGCGACATAAAAGCATCATTGAGATAGGAATCGAGCGTGGATTCAACCATCTCGGCCCTCTGCCCCCGCAGGTCCAGTTCGGGCGCGGCCGTACGGATCGTCCTCGGCCTGGCCTCCACCCTCTCTGCGAAGTCGCCTGACGCGGGCGCATCAATCTTTTCCACGCCGTCCAGGCGCAGTGTCAGTTTTATATCGCCGACCAGCGCCTCCAGCCTGCCCTGCCCCTCATCCACCGAGACCACGGTGGCCGCCGTATTCATGTCCTTCAAACGGATGCTGTCGCCAACGGAGATTTTTTCCACATCCGATTGACCTTCGCTGATGTCAGACAGTCTCCGGTCCAGCTGCGCCGACTGTTTCTCAGTCTGTTTTGTGATCTTCTCAAGGGCCTTGCGCGCCCGCTCCAGACTCTCTTTTTTCCTCTGTTTCTTCAGTTCGTTCTCGGCCTCGCGTATCTCCCGGTAAAGTCCGGCTATTCCGGTGTTTAGGTTGTCCTGTATCTCGCGTACCATCTCCCGCTCCTTGCTCCGGATGCGTGATATCTCAGCCTCCAGGGCTATGGAAAGTTCTGCAGCGCGAGCTTTTTCCCGGTCAATGGAAAGCTGGGCTTCTGCCAGCCTCTTACGCTCAGCCGCCAGGTCCACCATCATGGCCTCGACCTCCTGAGAGCCTTTCGACATGATGCTGCGGGCCTGATCGACTATCTCGTCCGGCAGGCCGAAGCGGCAAGCGATATTAAGGGCGTTGCTACCACCCGGCATGCCCACACTCAGACGGTATGTCGGCATCAGTGTTACCGGATCAAAATCCAATGATGCGTTGCGCAGTCCCTTATTGAGGTGGGCAAAAGCTTTGATCTCCGAGTAATGGGTGGTCACCACCACATTGGTCTTCTTGTTGACAAAATGCGCCAGCGTAGCCTGGGCCAGGGCGGCGCCCTCACCCGGATCGGTGCTGATGCCCAGTTCGTCCAGCAGCGCCAGGCTGGCAGGCGTGGATTTCTTGACAATGCGCGCGACGTTGCTGATATGAGCGCTGAAGGTTGAGAGTGTCTGCTCGATGCTCTGCTCGTCGCCGATATCGGCGTAAACCTCGTCGTAGACCGGCAGCCGTGTGCCGTCCGAGCAGGGTATCGGTAGTCCCGCCTGTGTCATCAGCACCAGCAGTCCGATGGTTTTAAGCGCAACCGTCTTCCCTCCGGCGTTCGGGCCGCTGATGATCAACACGGAGAAATCCCGGCCCAGCTCTACGCTGAGCGGCACCGCCTCGCCCCTGAGCAGCGGATGACGGGCGTTGACCATCCTCAGGAACCGTTCCCCGGTATCACTGACGATCTCCGGCTCGATGGCCCTGATCTTCTCTGCGAAAAGCGCCTTGGCCAGCGCCAGGTCAAGCCGCGCCAGGATACCTATGTTCAGCTCGATATCCCCGCATGCATCGCCTACAGACGCGCTGAGCGCCATAAGTATGCGTTCGATCTCCTGCCGCTCCTCCACCTCAAGCTGCCGCAGCTCGTTGCCGGACTCGATGGTCTCCATTGGCTCGATGAAGACCGTTGCGCCGGTATTTGAAACATCGTGCACTATGCCCTTCAGTTCCCTCTTTGCCTCGACTCTGACGGGAAGAACGTAGCGGCCGTTGCGCTCGGTGACGAGCTGCTCCTGCAGCATCTCCTGCCCTCGTTTCGACTTGACGATTTGCGCCAGCCGGTCCTGAAGCTCCCTGCGTGTATCGCGCAGCCGTCTTCGGACATCAGCTAAATGAGCCGAGGCCGAGTCCAGCACCTCCCCGGAGGGCGAAAGACACCTGCCTATTTCGCCCTCCAGCTCCGGCAGCGCAGTAATGTCCCTCGCCATGCCCCACAGCGCCGGCAGATCGGCGCATAATTTTTGCAGGCTGTTGCGGGCGATACGGCAGGCGGCCAGCGTCTTCTGAATGCTGAGCAAAGTCAGAGGATCGAGCGCAACGCCTTTGCCGGCACGGGCCGCATCCTCCCTCACATCATGTGCCTCTCCGATGTGAAAATCCGGCCTGACGGACAGCAGCCGCCTGGCCTCGGCGGACTGTCTGAGCAGAAGCCGAATATGTTCGGCGTCGGCGGTTGGCTGGAGCGTCAACGCAAGCTCGCGGCCGGCCGCAAACGAGGTGTGATCGGCCAGCCGTTTCAGCACGAGCGGATACTCAAGCATATGCAGGCTGTTGGTATCCATGCGGATATTATACTATGCAATCGCGGGCGAGTTTGAAAACCCGCCCCCTACATTTTTCCGTTGGGGCGTTGCTTTAGCTGCGCCAGCTTCGGGCGGACCTTCAGGTCCGCCCCTACAGCTTGACCAGCTTGACCCCTGTAATATACGGCACTTCCAGTATCTTCTTGATGATTGGATCGTCCGCCGGCTCATCCAGGGAAAGGATCATGAGCGCCTCGCCCCTGGGTGTTATGCGAGCCACCTGCATGGCGGAGATATTGACATTGTTCTTGCCGGTGATTGTGCCCACCGCGCCGATCAGGCCGGGCTTGTCCGTATGGTAACAGAGCATGAAGTAGCCTCCCGTGGGCACGATGTCCAGCCAGAACTGGTTGATCCTGACGATATGCGTCTCGTCACGCAGCACGGTTCCGGCCACGTCAATATTTCCGCCGGTGGCCACCACCTCCAGCGAGATGAGGCTGGCGTAGTTGGCCACGTCGGTCTCTTTCTGTTCCGATACCTTGAGCCCGCGCTGCTGCGCGATGACGCCGGCATTGACCAGTGTAACGTGCTCCTCACTGACAGTGTCGAGAAGCCCGCTGAGAATCGAAGCCTTGAGGGCGGAGGTATCGTATTGCGCTATCTCGCCGGAGTACTTGATTTTGAGCCCCTTGAGCTGCCCTCCCATGAGCTGTCCCGCCATTTTGCCCACCACCGCGGCTACATCCATGTACGGCCTTAAAATCTCCAGCAGCTCCGGCGCTATCTGGGGGACATTGACTGCGAACCTGGCCGGCTTGCCGTTCAGGACGTCGATGATCTGGTCGACCACGTCGATGCAGACATTGGTCTGAGCCTCTTTGGTAGAAGCGCCCAGGTGGGGCGTGACGATGACTTTATCGCTTTTAAACAGAGTACTGTCGGTGCAGGGCTCCACGGCATAAACGTCGATAGCCGCGCCGGCCACCTTTCCTTCTTCGATCCCCTTGAGCAACGCCTCGTCGTCAATCAGGCCTCCGCGCGCGCAGTTGATGATGCGCACCCCCTTTTTAAACATGGCTATCTCTTTGGCGCCGACCATGCCTTTGGTCTGCTGCGTGAGGGGCAGGTGTAATGTGATAAAATCCGACTCCCTGTAGAGCTGATCGAGAGGAACCAATGTAACACCCAGTGACTGGGCGTATTCCTGTGAGGCGAAGGGGTCGTATCCCACCAGCCTCATTTCGAAGCCCTGGGCGCGGGCGGCCACGCCGGAGCCGACGTTGCCCAGACCGATAATGCCCAGCGTTTTGTTGCGCAGCTCCACGCCGGTATATTCCTTGCGGTTCCACTTGCCCGCTTTGAGCTGGCTGTGCGCCTGCGGAATATTGCGCGCCATGGCCAGCATGAGCGCCATGGTATGTTCGGCCGCAGCCACAGTGTTGCCTGTAGGGGCGTTGACTACCATGATGCCCTTCTGTGTGGCGGCGTTAATGTCGACGTTATCCAGGCCCACGCCGGCGCGGGCGATAATCTGCAGCTTGGCGCCGGCCTTGATGATATCGCTGGTCACCTGGGTTTCGCTGCGCACTATGATGGCGTCATAATTACAGATGATGGCCTTCAGCTCTTCCGGCTTCAGGCCGAGCTTGACGTCCACCTCTGTCATGGCTTTCAGGCTTTCCATGCCCTCGGGCGCTAAAGGATCAGCTACAAGTACCTTCATCGTGTCAGCTCCTTAATTCATATTCACCGGTTACCGGGCTGGTTTGAAAACCCGCCCCTACATCCATTCTTGTATTCTTGTAGGGATGTACCTTCAGGTGCGACCGGTTTCGTATTCACCTGTAGGGGCGGACCTGCAGGTCCGCCCGAACGTTATCTTAGCGTATTGCCCTATTTTGCGGGCGGGTTTAAAAACCCGCCCCAACAATTTAAACTTTCTTCGCCTTCGGCAGCGCCTTATCCATGGCAGCCAGCACCTCGTCCATGTCCTTATCTGTAACAAAGCCCAGGTGGCCGATGCGGAAGACCTTGCCCTTCATACCACCCTGTCCCCCGGCGATGACGACTTTGTATTCGTCACGCAGAGTGGCAGAGAATTTGGATACTTCCATATCTGCGGGGACTTTGACTGCCGTCACCGTATTGGACGCATTTTTCTCATCTGCCACCAGCAGTTCCAGCCCTTTGGACCTGACCCATTTCCTGGCCTTGTCTGCAACCCCGGCGTGCCGGGCAAAGATGTTCTGCAGCCCTTCCTTCAACATCAAGTCCAGGGCAACGTCCAGGGCGAAGTAGATCGAAACGGCCGGGGTCCACGGGGTCTGGCCGTCCGGGATGAACTTCCTGGCGCGTGTGTAATCGAAATAGAACCTGGGCATTTTCGCCTGCTCGTGCGCCTTCCAGGCTTCCGGGCTGACGCTGACAAAGGCCAGTCCGGGCGGTACCATCCACCCTTTCTGTGAACCTGAGACCACTACATCCAGTTTCCAGGCGTCCACCTGCACATCGATAGAGCTCATGCTGCTGACAGCGTCTACCAGGATGAGTTTGCCTGCTTCTTTCACCACTGCGGCGATATCCTTGAGCGGGTTGGTAGTACCGGTTGACGTCTCGTTGTGCGTCACCAGCACGGCCTTGACGCCGGGATTGTCTTTCAGAGCCTTTTTAACATCGTCCGGGTTAACGGCCTGCCCCCATTCATACTTGAGCGGTATAACCTCAGCGCCGTAGACTTTTGCACATTCGGCGAAGCGGTCTCCGAAGATGCCGATGGATATGCCCAGCACCTTGTCGCCGGGTGACAGCATATTCACCACGGCGGATTCGAGGCCCCCGGTACCCGAGGTGGTGAGGATTAAAAGGTCGTTACCGGTCTGAAAGCACTGCTTCAGTTTCGGAGTTATGCGGTTCTGCATCTCGCCGAATTCCTTTCCACGATGATTGATCATCTGGCGCGCGCCGGCTTTCAGCACCTCATCCGGGCAGGGTGTCGGGCCTGGGATTCTCAACTGCATGTGGGGCCTCCCTAAAGATTAGTCCGTAAATTATAGATTATTTGGGCGTCCAATGGAATTCAGATATGCGCATTTCCCCACACCCAAAATCACCACCCCATACTATAATATTTAAATCCTAAACAAATTCAAAATTCAAATGTTCAAACACCGGAGCATTTTGAATTTTGGTCATTAGATATTGTTTAGAGTTTAGAGTTTAGAGTTTATGATTTCTATCTTAATAAAGCGTCTTTTGCCTACCTTGATCACGCTGCCGTCCTCGATTTTATCCATCTCCAGGTCTTCGTTGACCGTTTTGCCGTTGATTTCAATAGCCTTCTGCTCGAGCAGGCGACGCGCTTCCGACCGGCTTTTAACCAGCCCCGCTCGAGATAACTCTGCGGACAAAAGGGCGGTCAAACCGACTGCGACCTTCAGGACCGGTATTTCGTCCGGGACTTCCTTCTTCTGTACCGTGCGGGCGAACTCATCGGCCGCGTCTTCGGCCGCCTTAGCGCTCCAGAAATCTTTGACCAGCTCATGGGACAGGCGCTTCTTGACCGTCATGGGATTGAGCCGGCCGTCGGCCATGCCCGCGCTGAAATGCTCGATCTCTTCGTCCGGCACATCGGTCAACAGCTCCAGGTAAGGTATGATCATGCTGTCGTTGATGGACATGGTCTTGCCGAACATCTCAGCCGGCGGGTCGGTTACGCCGATATAGTTGCCCAGGCTCTTGCTCATTTTCTGCGCGCCGTCGGTGCCGACCAGCAGCGGCATTAGGAAAACCTGCTGCGGCTTCTGCCCGACCATCTCCTGCAGCTGGCGGCCCACCATGCAGTTGAAGACCTGGTCGGTGCCGCCGAACTCGACGTCAGCCTCGATCATGACCGAGTCGTAGCCCTGCATCAGCGGGTAAAGGAATTCGGTGATAGCGATGGGGTGCCCTTCGGCGTATCGGCGGGCGAAATCCTCCCGCGCCAGAAACTGCGCCACGGTGAACTTCGAGGTCAGCCGGATTATGTCCTCCAGGCCGAATATACCTTTCTCGAACCAGGGGCTCTGCCAGCGAACCTCGGTCCTTTCCTTATCAACTATCTTGAAAAACTGTTCCATATAAGTTTGAGCATTGGCCTTTACCTGCTCTGCCGTGAGCATGGGACGTGTGGCCGATCGCCCTGTGGGATCGCCGATGCGGGCAGTCCAGTCCCCCACGATAAGCACGACCTGGTGCCCGAGCTGCTGGAACTGTCGCAGCTTGCGCAGCCCGACCACGTGTCCCATATGAATATCGGTGAAGCTGGGGTCGAATCCCTGCTTGAGCCGCAGCGGCCGTCCGGACTGCATCATTTTGATCAGCTCTTCCTCGTTGATAATCTGGCTCACGCCCCTTCTGAATAGCTTCTTGAACTCTTTTTCCGATAGTCGTTTCATATCATATTCCTTAAATATCAAAGGTTGTCCCATTCTTTTGCATGGATGCGGCGACCAAGTATGTGTCCGGCTTCATTCAGCATCATGCGCAGCTTTGGGACTGAGTATTCTGTATTGGAAGGAATCGTCAGCCGGTGCTGTCCAAATGTCATGAACTGGTGCCTTGCACCTGAGTAAGGACCGTTGAATCCGATTTCTTTCAGGCGGCTTATAAATTCGTAACGCTTACACCGCCTTAACCGGCTCACTATCGGGCTCCCTGTTAAGGTCGATGTTACCAATCACGGGCAGAGTGTGGCCAAGTTTTAGTCCCACCAATATCCAGTCCTCCAGTGTAGAACGAAGTTCATTCTCACATCTAGTAAGATTGGTGCCAAACGCGATGACGCCCGGACACAAAGGGATACGCCCGCAGTAAGTCCCGTCCTCCAGCTTGTCATATACTGCTTTCTCAAGCGCGCATTTAACGAAATCTGTAAGGATAAATTGTTTTGCCATACAAAACCCCTGTGAAAATAAATCGCTCATAACATTATATCATTGTTGCAAACAAGATTGATTTGTCTGCAGGGACGCCCGTGTTGCCGTAGAAGCGTTGCTTTAGCTGCGCCCGCTTCGGGCGGACTTAAAAGCCCCTACGTTTTACTTAATATATTCCTCGCCTTAAACTCATCCTTGGCCATTTGCTCTTTCAGCTCCTCCGCGCCGCTGAACTTAATCTCGTCCCTCAGCCTGGCAACCAGCTCTACACACAGTCTCTTCCCATACAGGTCGCCGTCGAAGTCCAATATATACGTCTCCACCAGGCGTTTCAAACCGCCGAAAGTCGGCCGCACACCGATATTGGTCACCGAGTTCATCCTCTGCCGTCCCAGGCGGGCGATGGTGGCATATATGCCATCCCCGGGCATGGCCTGCTCCGGCTGCGTACTGATATTGGCTGTGGGGAAGCCGAGGGTACGGCCGCGGCGGTCCCCCACAACTACCTTTCCCTCCAGAATGAAGCGGCGGCCCAGCATATCTTTGACCTTATCTATATCACCCGCCGCCAGCAATTGGCGGATGGCGCTGCTGCTGATAACCTCGCCCGCCAGCCTGGCAGGCCGGACCACCTCGACACGGAAATCAAGCTCTTCCCCTATCCTGCGCAGGCAGTCCGAATCGCCCTGCCGATGGCGTCCCAGGGCAAAATCCGGCCCCAGCACCAGGCCGCTCATGTTCAGGTGCTTTTGCAGCAGCAGGACGAATTCACGGGCGGACAGGCCGGCCACATCCCGGGTGAAGGTAACCGGTATCACGATATCCACCCCGGCCGCATGCAGCAGACGGGTGCGTTCCCGCAGCGTGGTTATCCAGGGAATGGTGTCCCGGCGGCCCAGCACCTTCTCCGGATGCGTGCGGAAAGTGACCACTCCCGAGGGACAGCCTTTCTCGCGCGCCCGGGCAACCAGGTGCCCCAGCAAATGCAGGTGCCCGCGGTGCACGCCGTCGAAAACACCGATGGTCAGGAGGCTGGGGCGCCCCGGGCTGTGCCTGGCGAGTTCAGATTCAATATTCATAATTATCCGTAGGGGCGTTGCTTTAGCTGCGCCCGCTCTTTTCGGGCGGACCTGAAGGTCCGCCCCTACATTTATCCGAGCGTTGCTTTAGCTGCGCCGGCATTCATGCATACGGTGGACGATATTTTAACACTTATCCATATTACATCCATAATTGCTGTTTACAGATAATTACGCTGCTGTTATACTTCTACAGCAACGTGACGTGATTGCCGTTTTCCCGGTGATACTTAAGCATGTGAGCGCCGATATAAGACGGAGACAGAAGGGGGAATCCGGTGAAAACAAAGATTAAGCGCCTCGCATATTTTCTGGCTGTCCTGATTGTCGTACCATCCCTGTTTTCACTTTCCCTTCCAGAAAAAGCCGGGGCGTTGGCCTGCCATAATATCGTGTATGTTAACGACGCAACAGGGAACGACGCCTGGGACGGCAGCTCGCCGGTACACACCGCCGGCAACGTTGGGCCCAGGCGTACCATACAGGCCGGCATCGACACCGTATGTGCCGCCGGGACGGTCAACATTGCGGCCGGCACATATAATCAGGCGGACTTTATTACCATCAATAAATCCCTGACCTTGCTGGGTGCCGGCGCCGCATCGACCGTAATAAACGGCTCCGCTGATCCGGAAGATGAGGTTATCGGCATTTATGCTTTAAATGGCGGTAACGTACTTATCTACGGCTTGACCATCCAGAACGGGAACTGGAACGGTATCTATGTAGATGAAACTGCTTTAAATAACACCATTACCATTAATGATTGTGTTATAACGCATAATGACAGCATTGACTACGGAGGCGGTATCTGGATTGATAACGACAACATCGTCACGCTCAACCGCTGCACCGTCAGCAACAATTCAGCCACCTGGGTGGATGACTTTGCACCTGCAGGACGCCGTGCCCCGGCGGATTCACTGGAAGGAGCATTCTTCGACGATGAATCAGGCGGACTGGGCGGCGGGATAGCCGCCTTCGGATGCACGCTCAACCTCAACCAGTGCACCATCAGCAATAACACGGCCGCAGGCGATCTGGGAATAGGCGGGGGTATCTTTGCCGTTTATGATACGACGCTCAACATGACCGACTGCACGGTCAGCGGCAACCTGGCCGGCCGCTGGGGCGGAGGCATATTCTACGGTCTGACGGAGATTGGAGAGGCCACGGCAACCGTCAACAACTGCAATATAAGCAACAACCTTGCCGGCGGCGGGGGCGGCGGTCTTTTTATACTCGGATCAGGATTCCTGGAACAATACCTGAGCAACCCGGACGCACTCTTTGCAGGCGCAGTACCGGGTGACGGTTATGCCTACCAAAACCTGGACGGTTTTTATGCCCTCGACCAACAGCTTGACGGAAACGGCCCGCCTCTTGTCGGGCCTGTTCACCTCAATAACTGCACCGTCTCCAATAATGCAGCGCTGAACTGGGGCGGCGGCATGTCCTCTGCTTTCAGCCTCTACTCGCTCAACGGATGCACATTCAGCGGCAACCGGGCCGGCCTGCTTGGCGGCGGAATAGGAACGCTGATAAGCCTCGGCAACCTGATCAATTGCACCGTCAGCGGCAACAGCCTGACCTATCCCGAGCCGCCTCCAGGCTTAACCCTGCCCGAAACAGGATTTAATCCAGGGGAAGGCGGGATAAGCGGGGACGCCCAGTTGCCGCCGGTCTCCAATGCCGGTGGAGGCATAGCGTCGATAATAGGCATGTCCGTGTTCGAAAGCGACACCATTGCCAATAACAGCACCGGCAGCGACGTCAACTCTTACGGAGGCGGGCTTTTTAATTCAAGAGAATCGCTGGCAATTTTCGTCAATACCATTGTCGCCTGCAATACCGCCGTGCAGCAGGGCGCGAGCAACTGCCTCAACAGGGGTACCGTGCAGTCGGTCGGGCACAATATCGACAGCCTGAACGAATGTGGGTTTGATGCAGACGGTGACCAGATCAATACCGATCCGGCGCTGGGACCCCTGCAGAACAACGGCGGGCCGACATTAACCTGCGCAGTCGGCGTCGACAGCCCGGCCTTCAACAGGGGCGACAATGAAAACGCGCCGGCCACGGACCAGCGGGGAGTGGTCCGGCCGCAGGCCGTCAACTGCACCATCGGCGCCTACGAGGTCGGTCTCAATAAATCAGCCACCACGACGGTGGCCACGGGACTGGGTAACGCGACATTCACCACGAACGTCGGAGGGATAGTGGGGCTGACAGCCCACAGCCGGCTGGACTGTGTGGCAGGCTCGAATCTTTCCTTCCCGTTCGGATATTTCTCCTTCCGCATAGTGGGGCTCGTTCCGGGAGCAACGGCCGTCATTACCATCACCCTGCCGGCCACCCTTCCTGCAGGCGCCTTTTACTATAAATGTTTGAACGGTGTGTTTGTGGATTGTACATCGCTGATGAACTATTCCCCGGGCGATTATATACTGACCATCGCGATCAAGGACGGCGGCCCGGGCGATGGCGACGGGGCGGCCAACGGCACGATTGTCGACCCGGGCGGCCCGGCCGTCAGGTATATCGCCTCCGTCACCCCGCAGTCCTCATCGGCCACTCTACCACCGGCAGCAACCCGGCCGATAGATCTGCCCAACATAGTGGTGCAGAGCGCATCGCTTTCCTCATCCAGCGTTAAACCGGGAGATACCGTTACGGTGAACGCCACCGTAGCCAACCGCGGAACAGCCGAAGGCACATCGTCCATAAAGCTGCTCGTAAACGGCGGCGAGGAAACCAGCCGTCACGTGACTATCGAGAGTGGCAAAACGGCGCCCCTCACTTTTACGGTCACGCGTTCGCAGCCCGGCAGCTACAGCGTATCTGCGGGCGGCGTGCCGGCCGGAAGCTTTACCGTTGCCGACCAGGCGCAGCCTGACCTGCTGCTTATAATCAGCGTCACCTTCATACTGGTCGCCCTGATAGGCGGTTTTATCTATATGAGGGGCAGGCAACGGCATATATAAGACTACCGTAGGGGCGGACCTTCAGGTCCGCCCGAACTTTATATCGACGCATCACCCCATTTGCGGGCCGACTTCTAAATCCGCCCCTGCAGCGACCGTGAAGGTGATATAATAACTTTATGTTTACCAACGCCCTGCGTCATTTATCATCGGCCTTCATATCGGCCGTCTCCTTATTGTGTATCATCATAGCCTGCAGCACGCTGCCGGCGCTGGCCGATACATCTTGTACCATCTCACCGTCCAGCCTGCCCGACGGCACAGTCGGCACGGCGTACTCTGTCACGCTTGAAGCAAGCGGCGGGACGGAACCCTTTACATGGACCACGATCGGAGGCGCGCTTCCCGACGGGCTGGCGCTCAACGGCTCAACCGGCGTTATATCAGGGACCCCCTCCACCCCCCTGGCTTACAGCTTTATCGTGCGGGCCGACGACAGCGCCGGCCATTACTGCACCATGTCGGTCTCGATAACGGTGAACTCTTCGGCATCGACCACGGATGTCAAAACGATATCGACCCTGATGATCAGCAAAGCCGGCAGTTTTATACTGGTCGACAACGTCCTGCCTGCCGCCAAAGAGCTGGCCAGCCCGGATGGACGGGTTAAGCTCAACCTGGCGGCCAATACCACGATCAATCTGCAGGGCGCCACCCAGCTGGGAGCGGCCACGGAATCCAAACCTCCGGCGGCAAATGACAATTCAACTCTCGTACGCGCCTACAGCTTCATGCCGTCCGGCGCCGCTTTCACTCCGGCGGCGACCATGACTCTTAGATACGAGCAGGCGTCACTGCCGTCCGGCGCCCTGGAATCGGAGCTCTACCTCGCACGCTGGAACGGAGCATCCTGGGTCAAGCTCAGTTCCACCGTAGATACTAGCGCAAAAGAGGTCTCCACCCCGGTGGCGCATTTCACCATATTTTCCCTGCGCTTGCCGGGCACGCAGACCCAGGCCTCCACGACGCAGGCACAGTCGATCGCGATCTCAACCAGCGTGCTGGGGACCACCTCTTCGTTCAATACTATCGGGGGCAAAACAACCTCGACTGTCAGCCTCAGCGACTCCAGCGGCAAAATGGTAATAGTCCTTTCTGAGAATACGACAATAAGCCTTCCCGTCGGCAATCAGCAGATCACCGTGATTAAGCTCGCCGGCGCACCGAACCGCCCGGCAAACACCCTGATTATCGAAGCCTATTCATTCGAACCCGGCAATACCACATTCAGCCCGGCAGCTTCGGTCACCGTTAAATACGATGCCGCCGGCCTGCCCAAGAACGTCAAGGAATCCAATCTTTACCTGGCCCTGCTTGAGAATTCGAAATGGACGGCGCTGGCAACCACAGTCGATACCAAATCCAGGACGCTGACCGCTAAAGTCAGCCATTTCTCCACCTATGCCATGCTGGGCAAAGTGACGGTAGCGACCACCACCCCCGCGACATCCAACACAACGGTCCCCATATCGCCCACCTCAAATATCACCGCACCATCCGGCAATGTCACGGGCCGCTCAAGCGACACTGTAACCTCCGGCATGGCCGTCCCCGTGCTTGTGATCATCATCGCAGGCGGCCTGCTGGTCATCGGCCTGGGCATAGCCTTCGTATTCAAACGGAGTTAGCGATCCCTATTTGCTAATTTAATAGCCTGTTTGCTAAGATGAAGTCAATTAACACGTTTCTTTTCAGCAGATGGTTGACGCATATGATATCATACTTCGTATATGTCTGACGGGGCAGCTATCGAATTTATTTGCCGGGATGCCAGAGGCATCGTTATCACCTGTTTAAACACACGATGGCAGTACCTGATAAAACATGAGGAAATGCGAGGCCTGCAAGGAATTGTAAGAGCCATTCTGGAATCGCCGGAATTTATTAATCGAAGTAAGGATTTTAGAGATCGGCATACATATTATAAACAGGTAGTGATACCACAAATTGGAAGTACATATATTAGAGTAGTAGTAAAATTGAATTTCTGGCGAAGGAGAGGCCACGTTATCAATGCATTTGCCGTCAAGGGACCCCAAAAGGGAGAAAAATTGATATGGAAAAGAAAGTAGATGAATATGGGATTGACTGGGAAACATTATCTAACCTGTTGCAGTTTGATGTAGAGTACGATCCGCAAACCGATATCTGGTTTGCGCACTCAAAGCATGAGCGGCCAGCCATTTCAATAGATAGGGATGATGGCATCTGGCTCAGGATAGATGCTGAAACGGGGGAAATTCTTGGCGTTGAGATTGAAGATTTTAAGAAAATCTTTCTAAAAAAGCACCGTGAGATAGCCAAAGAAAAAAACACTTACATAAAACCAATCATTAATTTAGTCAGAGCTCAACACTGTATGGCTTAGCCTCAATCCGACCCCGCACAATCAAACAACTACACGCTGCTTTAGCATCCCCGGGATAATTTAATTTCAGCACGCGAGGTGAAAATCGGGCGGATCTCAGGTTCGCCCGAACGTAATATTAATGGATCACCCGATTGGAAGGCGTCACATTTAGACATCGTTCGGGCGCAGCTAAAGCTAAGCCCCAACATTATGATATAATTGTCTCCGATTTATGTTGTTCTCTTATATTCTTCTGATCATCGCCTCCTATTTTCTGGGCGCGCTACCCTTCATGATCCTGATCGGGCGCATGCGCGGTGTGGACCTCTCGCATGAGCCCGACCTGCATCACGCGCTGTGGTACAATGTCGGCCGCCCCTGGGGCATACTCGGCTTCCTGCTGGATATACTCAAGGGCGTCCTGCCTGTGCTGGCCGGCTTCCTGCTGGGCTTCCCGCTGATCGTCAACGGACTGGGGGGCCTGGCGGCGTTGTGCGGACAGATGTGGCCGATCTTCCGCCGTTTCGACGGCGAGCGTGGAAACACGGTCAGCGTGGGCATCAACTTTACGCTCAGCGTTGCCTACGGGGCGCCTCTCATCTTCATCATCGCGCTGGCCATAGCCATGGCCGGCTTTTTAGTCCGCACCGCCCTGCGCTGGAAGGGCAGCGGCAGCAACCTTAACGAGCGGCTGCGCCTGGGCGGGTCCCCCAGCCTGGTCTTCCCCCTGGCCGTCATCATCGGGTTCGCATCCTGCCCGGTCAGCTCGGCCCTGCTCGGCCGTCCGGTCGAGATGACCCTGATCTTCACGGGCGTTGTCATCCTCATACTTATCCGCCGCCTGACGGCGGGCCTGACGGCCGACCTGCGCGGAAGCCGCCGTCCCTGGTCGGTCATCGCCAACAGGCTGCTCTTCGACAGAAGCGAAAGATAAAGCAAAAGATTAAGATTCAGATTTAGACTAAGGCAAAATTAAGGAATCGCAGGTCGTCGCAATAATATACAAAATCTTAATCTCAATCTAAATCTCAACCTCCTTTCATTGCCCGCCGTTATATATATAAGGTAATATTGATACTGCATAAAGGAGTCTATTGTCGGTGCAATCAGGTAAAATAAAGGTCATTGTTGCGGACAGGCAGCCTCTCTTCCGCAAAGGCGTCGAGTTCTTCCTCAAGGAGGCTGAGGATATCATTATCTCTGCCGAGGCCAGCAGCGAGAGCGAGCTGCTGGCTAAAGTAGTCTATGAGATACCCGACGTGGTGCTGCTGGATATCAGCCTGACCAACGACGGCATGGAGTTGGCGCGCGTGGTCAAGCAGCACGTGCCCAGCGTGGCCGTGATCGTTATCGCGACCACCC